>JAISEQ010000360.1 GCA_031264045.1 Deltaproteobacteria bacterium | reverse complement strand
TCTTCCGATCTCGCTTCAAGTCGGTCATCATAGCCTGGCTCGCCTTCGACGTCATGTCGTTTCTCCTTTTCGCGGCAGTCGTGGACGAGATCACCCTCGTCAAGATGGCCGCCTTCGCTTCGCTTTTCCTGGCGGGCACGGCCGCGGCCGCGGCGCTCGTCATGACCGCCCCGCAGTTCGAGGGCGCCCCGCCGCCCCTGGTAGGCGCCACCGCCTCGGTGGCGGCGCTGGTCTACGTGCCCGCGGCGGCGGTCGTGGCGCTGGTCTTCATGACCGGTGCCGCCACCGGCTTCGCCGCGCTCCTGCTCGTCCAGCTCCTTCTCCTGGCCTTCTTCGTGACGGTGAGCGCCCTGATGTTCTGGGCCGTGAAGCGCAAGAGGATCTCGGACGCCTCTACGGAGCGCCGGGCGGCTGGGGTCTACGGGCTTCTCGCCCGTGCCCAGGGGCTTCTGGCGCACATGCAGCCGGGTTCCGGGGAAGCGCAATCCCTCGAGAGGGCCATCGAGGAAATCCGCTACTTCGACAAGAACTCGTCCGTGCCCGCAGACCGCGAGATAGCGGAAAAGCTCATGGCCCTAGACGAAATCTACAGCCCGCGCCCCGCTTCCCCCCCCTCGGCGGCCAGGCTCGCCGCCCCGGCCCCGCCCGAAGACGCCCTGCTGGAGTCCCTGAACGCCGCAGTCTCCGGAGAGGCCCTTCCTCAAGGGGGAGGGCTCCCCGCCGGCCCGCCCGCCTCCGCTTCCGGAGGAGCGCCCGCCCGGACGGAGCCTGCCGCGCCCTTCGCCGATCCGGTCGCCCAGAGGGCCTACGCCGCGCAGCTCCTTGAAGACATCTGCCGCCTCGCCCTCCGCAGGAAGGACGAGAGCCTGAACGCCAAGAGGGGTTCGCTCTAGGGCCGGGACGCTCCCCGCCCAGTCCCGCGGGAAACCCCGTCCGGCAGGCAGCCCGGCGGCGGGACCGGCGCCGCCAGCCTCCCCGCGCCGCGGCCTCCCCCTTCCGCCCGCAGGCGTTTCCGGAAGCGCACGGAGGATTTCCGCATCCCGCGCCCGCTTGGCGCATGCCCCGGCACCTGCGATCCCGCCGGGACCGCCGGAAACATTTCCAGCGCCCGCCATGCTTCCGACAGGACTTTCGCGACCTCGTGCCCGGCGCCTGCCGCCGCAGGCCCGCGCGCCCCCCGCCCGTCAAGCGAAAGTTGACATCCTGAACTTGCGGGCCTTATACTTTCCGGGCCAGCGCCTGACGGCCCGCCACCGCGCCCCGGCCGGACGCCCACCTTCCCCGGACGCCCTCCGGGCCGGCCAGGAGACACATGGCCAGCGACTCCCAGATAAGCTGCCCCTCCTGCGGCGGCTTCATAGACGTCATCCCCGGGCAGTCCAGGTACACCTGCCCCTGGTGCGGGAACGACGTGGATCTGTTCAGGCTCCATCAGACCTCCGGGGGCGCCGGGGCGACGGCGGTCCCTACTGATATCAGGCTAATAGTGCCCTTCAGGGCGGATGAGAAAGCGCTCCGCGCCTTCGTGCTCCACAAGGCCATAGAGAACGACTACGCCCCGGACGACATCCTCTCCGCCGGCAACGTCGAGTCAGCTGAGCTCCTTTACCTGCCCTTCTGGGAGGCCAGGGGATCGTCCGAGATAGACTGGACAGCCTCCTTCGGCTACGAACGCCGGGAGGCCTACACCGCCTACGAGACCGAGAACCGCGGGGGACGGAGCTACCGCAGGCCGGTCACGCGCTACCGCACGGTGACCGACTGGCGGCCCGCATCGGGCAAGGCGCGGGCGAGCTTCAGGGCGAGGGCGTACGCCGGGAAGGACGGCGCCCCGCAGAACGTCGCCGAGATGTTGGAGACGGGGCTCCTGGGGCTCGCTTCCACCCCCTACGCTCCCGCCTACGCGGCCGGCTACTCCATCGAGCCCTTCGCGAGGACCCCGGAGGAGTGCCGGGGCCGCATGGACGTCCAGGCCTACGCGGCCGAGGACGCGGAAGTCCGCCGCTACGCCCAGGGCGACCGGCAGCGCGACTGGCGCCACTCGTCGAACCGCACCTACGAGACCGCCCTGCAGTGCATCCTGCCCCTCGCCAAGGCCGTGTTCTCCTACCAGGGCACCAACTACAGCATCTTCGCCGACGGCGTGGACATGCACCTGGTCTCGGCGGACGCATTCCCCCGCGACACGAGGCGCAAGAGCCGGGTCTGGCGGGGCTTCATACCCCTCTGGGCGACCCTGGCCGCCGGCATCGCCTTCGCCTGCTTCCTTGGCATAGACTGGGCAGATCCGGTACCCATCGTCTGCGGCACCGCGGCCGCCATAGCCTACGCCTTCCTGCGCAGGCGTTCCATCCTGGTCTCCTCCAGGAGGATCCGCCGGGCCTCGCTAGCCCAGAAGCGCCTTGACGAGTACCTGCAGCTGGGGAACCTCACGGAGGACGAGGTCCGGAACCTCACCGCCCAGGCGGTGATCACCCCGCCCGGCCTCCTGGCCCGCACCGGCCTGGACATCGTTCTCCTGCCGCTCCTGACTCTGGCTTTCGGCGGGTCGGCGGTGGTCCTGGGCTTCCTGAACTACCTGTTCTAGCCGGCCCGCGCTGAACTCCGCAGGCGTCCCGCACGGCCGTCCCACCCTTCCCCGAAGCTCGCCACGCGTCGGCGACGAAGCCCCCGCTCCCCCCGGACGCCCTGTCCCCCGCCCTGAACCGCCCAGCCGCGGGCGAAGGCCCCGCACCCGGCCGACCTGCGGCCCCCCTGTCCGGAGCCCCCCCCTGAGGGAGAAGACCTTGCCTGACGACAACACCGGAGACTCCAGGGGCGCCCCGGACTCCAGCGGAAGCGGGGCTGCCGTCCCGAGACGCTTCGCGTCCTGCGGCCCGGCAGATCCTCTCTTGCACTTCACGATCCCAGCGGAAAGGCGCCTCCCCGAGATCTTCAGGGCGCTTTCCGGCGGCACGGCATACGCCCTAGCCCCGAAGGCCATGTCCGGGAGGACCACGCACCTGGCATCCCTCGCCGCCGCTCTGAACCGCGGGGGTGAAATGCTGGCGCTCCTGGTTCCCCTGGAGGCGGCCTCGTCCGCCGACGGGCATGAGGAGTTCAAGCGGCTCTTTTGCGCGAGGCTCAGGGAGGCGCTGGACGAGTCTCGCGCCGGGGAGCTCAGGAAGGCCGTCTTCAGGGACGAGGCGCCTGACCCGCGGCTCTTCCTGAAGCCGGTGCTTTCCAGCCTATGCTCCGCGCTTTCCAGGCCCCTGGCGCTTTTCCTGGACGATCTGGAGACCCTCCCGAACTATTTTCTCCTCTCGCTCCTGCACCAGTTCCGGGACTCCTGGTCAGGCCGCTCCTCCTACCCGTTCCCCCGCTCCTTCGTGCTGTGCGGGGCGGGTGCCGCAAGAGAGCTCGCCCCGCCCGGCCCAGAGTCGGGTCTCGCCTGCCCGAGGCCGCAGGTCTCGCTACCTGCGCTCCCCCTGGAGATCCCCCCGTTCACCAGGGAGGAGGCTGGCTGGCTTCTCTCCGAGCACACGCGGGAGGGGGGACGCGGCTACACGGCGGAAGCGGCGGACGAGGCGATGTACTGGTCGGGCGGCTCTCCCGCCCTCCTATGCGCGCTGGCGAGGACCGTGGACTGCGAGGTCCTGACGGGCGACCCCTCCCAGGAGGCGGACGGGGCGGACTTCGACAGGGCCGCGGGCCTGGTCCTGGACAGGCGCGAGGCCGGCCTGGCCGGCGCCCTGAGGGCGCTCGAGCGCGACGGGACGGCGGGGGTCTTCCAAGCGATGATCCTGGGCGAGCCCGGGCTTCCGGAAGGCACTTCGCCGGAGGAGCTGAGGATCGCCTCGGAGGCCGGGCTCCTGAAGCTGGCCGACGACGAGTGCGCCCCCGCGAACCCTCTTGTGCGAGACGCCGCATCGGGAGCCCTGGCGGAGGGCCTCGCCTTCGGCATGCCCCATACGGTGGAGCACCGCCTGGCCGAGGGCAGGGAGCTCGACATGTCGGCGGTCCTGAAGGCCTTCCAGGGGTACTGGCAGGAGAAGGGCTCCCGGCTCTCGCCCCCCTTCGGCATGAGGAAGGCGCTGGGGCACCTGGCACTCATGGCCTTCCTCCGGAAGGTTATTGGCCAGGACGGTGCGGTCCTGCGGGAGTACGGCCTCGGCAGGGGGAGGCTGGATCTGCTCGTGCGCTTCGCGGGTGCCGTCTACCCCGTCGGGGCGGTAGTGAAAGAATCCGAAGCCTGTATGAAAGAGAGCCTCCTGCAGATGTCGCGCTACGTGGATCGCTGCCGCGCGAAGACCGGCTGGCTTGTGGCGTTCGACCCGGATCCTTCGGAAGGATGGGACAGGAAGCTCTCCTGGCGTTCCGACAAGCACGAAGGCCGCACAATACATGTAGTAGGCGCTTAAAAGACCCCGATGGCAGTCCGGAGGGACCGGTCCGCCCGGCAGGCCGGAGAACTGAGAGGGCCAGCGGGATGCGGTCCCGAAGACCCGCCATAACCAGGAAGCCGAAGATTCGGGTTCCGGATTGCCGGAGGGGGCCGGGAGGCCGGGGGGCGGATGCCGGATGGCCGGGGGCGGATGCCGGATGGCCGGGGGCGGATGCCGGATGGCCGGGGGCGGATGCCGGATGGCCGGGGGCGGAT
>JAISEQ010000350.1 GCA_031264045.1 Deltaproteobacteria bacterium | reverse complement strand
CGGCCACGCCCCCGCCGGCGCCCCCCGCGGCCGCGGGGCGCTGGACGGCCCCCACATCGTGGCAGGCGTGCGCCGCGCGGCGCACTTCATGAGCCTCTCCGCCCCGGGCTCCACCTTCCTCTACTCGTGCCTTGCCAGGAGCATCAGCCTGGGGCTCAACTTCACCATGGAGATGGAGGCCCTGCGCCGGGAAGTGGGGGGCAGGGCTCCATATCTGTTCTCCTACTCCCTGGGGGAGCTCTGCCCCATGCTGCTCCCAGACGGCAAGCACCACAACGAGTACCACAACATGTCGCTGGTGACCATGAGCCTGTAGGGGGCAGGCACCCCCCGGTCCGGCCAGGCGTCCGCCCCTGAGTCGGCCGGGCTTCCCTGCCCGTCATCTCCTCCCGCACCGTCCTCCCCTTCCCGGCCTCCGCGCCGCCTCCCTCACCCGCCCCTCCTCCCCATCCTGGCCTCCCGGCCGCCTCCTCCCCATCCCGGCCTCCCGGCCGCCTCCTTCCCATCCCGGCCTCCCGGCCGCCTCCTTCCTCCCGATTCCCTGCCTTTCGACCTTTCCTGCCGTCCCGAATCCCTCCCGGACACCGGCGGCGCACCGGAACGTGCCGGGTCCGACCCGCCCCGCCCAGCCTTCCGGGACATTCCTCCCCCCTTCCTCTTCCCCCTGCCCCCTCCCTTTCTTCCCCTCATCTTTTCCTCCGAATCCCTTGGCCTGCCGCCTTTCCGGCCAGCAGGCCCGCCGCGAGGTCCAAGGCACCCCCCGCCTTCACTCCGATGCCCCGAAAGCCATGGCCGGCCCGTCCGGGAAGCTTTTATCCACCGGAAATTGATGCTAAGATAATCCCACTGCCACCCAGCCAGGGATCCTCCCGCCCCCGGGCACCCAGGTCCCGGGGAAGCCTGGACCGCCTCCCCCCGCCATCCCTTGCCGAGCCAGGCCGCCCTCCGGTTCCGCACGCCGCCCGCCAGATCCCCCGATCCTTTCCGGCCCGGCCCCCGCCTGAAGCTCTCCCCGCCTGAAGACCAGACGTCCAGAGGCCTCCCTTGAAAAGCTCCCTCCCCGCTCCCAGGCGGGCGGACCCCCGCCCGGAGCCTCCCCGCCATGCCGCAGCCGGGCGGGGGGCGCCGCCCGAGCGCTCCGGAACCGATGATCCCTGCCATGCCCCCCCCTCCAGGAGAACGGCATGTCCAGGATGAAGATGCTCATAGCCCATACCCTGGAGCCCGACGACGTGGAGCGCTCCGTCAAGGAAATCCTGGGGCAGCTGGATCTGGCGCGCAACCAGCGCAAAAATTCCGTGGGGCTGGTGCACTGCAACCAGGCCTACGTGGAGTCGGGGGCGCTGAAGGCCGTCTGCGACAGGCTCCCCTTCCCCGTCTTGGGCTACAACACCTTCCTGCACTCCTCGTCCCTCGGCCTGGTGGACAGCATGCTCATGACCCTGGCCGTGCTGACGTCGGACACGGTGAAGTTCGCGACGGGACTCTCCTCGCCCATGACGCGGGACGTCCGGAGGCCGGCCGCCAGCATGTACGTGGAGACCGAGAACCTCCTGAGGGCCCGTCCGGCCATGGGGCTCGTCTTCGCGCCGAACATCCCCCTGGTGGCCTCGGGGGAGATCATGACGGAGGCCCTGGACGAGATTTCCGACGGGGTGCCCTTCTTCGGGGGTCAGCCGGCGGACTTCACCACCTACATGAGGAGTCCCAGCGTCATCCACAACGGGGCAGCCTACCCGGACAGGGCCGGGCTGGTGCTGATCGAGGGGGACATCAGGCCCAGGTTCCACGTGTTCCCAGTGGCGGCCCACCGCCGCATAAGGCAGATGGCCATAGTCACCGAGTCCGAGGCGAACGTGGTGAAGCAGGTGAACGGCATGCCGGCCATGGAGTTCATGGAGCAGCTGGGGCTTTGCTTCGAGGGGCAGCTCACCGGCGCCCATACCATTCCCCTGTTCATAGACCGCTGCGACGGCACGCCCCCCACTGTCCGGGCCATCCTCTCCCAGACCCCCGAGGGCTGGCTCGTGCTGTGCGGCAGGGTGCCCGTGGACAGCACCCTGGGCATCGGGGCCATGAATCAGGAGCACATCCTGGACGGCGTGAAGAGGATAACCTTCCTGACCCGCACGTGGGTCCCGGACGTCTTCTTCCTGTACTCCTGCCTTTCCCGGAACATAGTGCTCGGCTTCAACTACGCCATCGAGGCCGAAGCCGTGCGCGAGGAACTGAACGGCCACGTGCCATACGTGTTCAGCTACTGCAGCGGCGAGATCTGCCCGCTCCCCTCGAAGGACGGGAGATGGCGCAACGGCTTCCACAACATGTCGCTGGTCACGGTCAACTTCTGAAACGGGGCGCCGGTTGCGGGGGACCCGGCCTCCGGGAGGGAGCCCCTGCCGGCTTCAGGGCTTCCCTGCCCGGGAAGGCAACCGGGACCGGGGACCGGGAACGGCACGCGGAGCCGCCGCCGGGACCGGGTCAGTGCCGGGGACCTCTCCGGCCTCCGGAACGGGCCACGGGGACCGGAGGCCCCGCTCGGGCGCCCCCGCGGCTACGCGACCGGAAACGGATCCCGCCCTCCGACCCGCTCGCCCCCTTCCTTCTCCGCTTCACCCCGCCTCACCCAGAGCTTCCTCCCCGCTTCACCCCCCTCACCCAGACCTTCCTCACCGCCTCCTTCCGCCATGGCTCCCGCATCGGCTTCAGCCCTTCCGCACCCCACCGGCAGGCCGGGCCGCAAAGCGCCTGGCGGCAGGAGGGAGAAGACCCGGGCGGCAGGTTCCCGTGATTGCCGGAGGGCTCACGGAGTCCATTCGACAATTTTTCGAAGAACCTCCAATTATTTTTTTGGCCCTCTCCCGACCGCCCGGACGGACGCGGCAAAAAGGCAGGAGACGGGTCCGGAAATTATGCGCGGACGCTCCGGACGGCCTGGAAGGCGGGGCAGACGCCTGCCGATTCCTGAGAGCGAAAGCGACTGCTCTGCGACTTCAGCCGGTCCCCGAGGATGCCCCGAGCTTTTTCCGGCAGCGTTCCCCAGATTTTCCCGAAAAACCCTTCTGTCCCGGCTCAGCCCTGTGGTAGAATGAGCCGTCCAATCTAGAAAGTCAGGAGCCGCCCATTCCGGGCACACCCCTTTTCATGATGCCCCCGGCCCCGCCGGTGAGGGCGGCGATTCAGGTGCCCCGTCCCGCCTCAGCTCCAGTCCATGGCCCCACGGCCCCTTCCGCATTTCGGAAACAGACGCGGGCCCTTCTGCCGCCCCCGGGGACGCAGTCGAGGTTCCGCGGCACGGCAGCCTGAGGCGCGGAGCCCTACCGCGCCCGGCAACGCCGGGAGAAACCGCCATGGGACCTCCCGCGCCGGCGCTTCGGAGCTGCACAAAGCCCCTGACGCCGCGCACGGCCCTCCGGCGGGAGCTTCCCTTTTCGCAGGCCCGCCCCCCGTGCGCGGGCCCCGGAACGCCTCCGGACCGGCCCCGCGGCCGCACCCCTTGAAATCCCCGCCTGCTGGCACGACCCCGCAGGTGCCTCAGAACCCGCCCCGGAGGGCGGGGGAGGCAAGCGCCGGGGATCCTCGGGACGTTTCCGGAACCTGAAGACCAGGACACCCTCCCGCCCGAAGCGCCCCTGCGCCCCGCCCGCGGAAGAGGGACGATCACGCCGGCTTTCGCGGCGGCCGACGGACGGGCCCGTCCCTGACCCGGACTCGCGGCCGCCCACAGACGCTCCGCGCTCCCGCGCGGCCCCCCGCAGGTCCCCTCAGGAGCCTTCCCGCTCCCCCGAGGCGGACGTCAGCGGGGCACGGACAACTTTTTCCGCTCCGCAGTCCCGAAGGACTCCGCGCGCCCCCGGGGGAAGGTTCCCCCGGTGAGACCCGCGCTTCCCGGGACGGGGACGGGCCCGCGCATTCCGGCTATGGTGCATCCCGGAACGTGCCGAGCAGACCGGGGCGCCGCGGCGGCGCCCGGCCACAGCCCGCGGCGCGTCCGGACATCCGCAATCGTCGCCGCTTCCCGCCGGCCACGCGGGGCGGGGGGGGGAAATCCCTCCCCGGCCCAAACGCCCCGGCGGCGCGAAAAAGCCCCTGTGAACCGCGAACCGTCGGCCCGCCCCTTTTCAGGGGCCCGGCCGGAGGCCCCTCACGTTTCATCGGACATCAATCCGGCCGCCTTTTTCCCGGCCCTGCGGCGCGCGCGCTTCCGTCTGGCCGGGGGGGGGGCGGGACTGGAGAGGGGCGGCGATCCCCTCCCCTTCCCGGGATCGGACAGATCCCTCCCGCCCGCGGCGGGGGATGCCCCGGCGGAGGAGCCACCGGGCGCCCCGCCCCCGCGGCACGAACGCGGGGAAAGGACAGACATTGATAGAGATGCTAGTCGCGCAGACCCTGGAGCCCGACGAGCCGGATGCCGCCGTGAGGGACATCCTGGCCCAGCTCGACCTGGACCGGGGGCTGCGCAGGAACTCGGCCTGCATCGTCCACTGCAACAACGCGTTCATGGAGTCGGGGGTGGCCAGGGCCATCTGCGAGCGCCTTCCCTTCCCGACGGCCGGCATAAACACCTTCCTCAGCTCCTCCTCCGGAGGAATCACCGACAGCATGCTCCTGACCGCCAGCGTCCTCACCTCCGACGACTGCCGCTTCGCGACCGGGCTCTCCGAGCCCATGAGCTTCGACGCGGCCGGGCCCGCTTCCAGGCTCTACGTGGAGACGGAGAACCTCCTGGACCGCCGTCCGTCGCTGGGGCTGGTCTTCGCGCCCTTCCACGGGAGCCTCGCCATAGGCGAGACCATGGTGGAGGCCCTGGACGAGGTCTCCGACGGCGTGCCCTTCTTCGGGACCGTGGCCGCGGACTACACCACCTCGCTCAGGAGCCCCAAGGTCATCCACAACGGGGAGACCTACGGCGACCGCGCCAGCATGATACTCATCGAAGGCCCCGTGGAGCCCCGCTTCAGCGTCTACCCCGTTTCCCTCGCCCGCTCCATCCGCCAGAAGGCCATCATCACGGACGCGAGGGACAACGTGATAATCCAGGTGAACGGCATGCCCGCCCTGGACTTCCTGGAGTCGCTCGGGCTGTGCCGGGACGGGCAGATCCAGGGCGTGAACTCCATACCGCTCTCCATAGACAAGGAGGACGGCAGCGACCCGGTGTTCCGGGCCATAGTCTCCCAGACCCCGGAAGGGGGCATAGTCATAGGCGGCAAGGCACCGGCAGGCGCCCTTCTGGGCATAGGGGCCATGGACCAGGAGCACATCCTGTGCGGGGCGAGGCGCCTATCGGCGCAGGCGGGCCTCTCCGGAGGGCCGCTCCTCATCTACTCCTGCCTTTCCCGCAACATAGTCCTCGGCTTCAACTACACCATCGAGGCCGACCAGCTCAGGGCCGGGCTCCGGCGCCGCCTCCCCTACTCGTTCGCCTACTCCACCGGCGAGATCTGCCCGCTCCCAGCCCGGGGGGGAAGGTGGCGAAACGCCTTCCACAACATGTCCCTGGTGGCCGCGAGCGTGTAGCCCGGACCGCCAGGGGAAGGGGCGTCCCCGAAAGGGGGGCCCGCAGCGGGACCGCCCCCGAACCTGCCCCGGCAGGAGCCCCGCGCCGGGGCGCGCCGCCCCGACCTTTGCCGAACCGGCCGAGACTGCCGGCTGGGCAAGAGCCGGACTAGGGGGAGGACCCGCGTGAAGCCGGACCGGACCCGAGACGCCGGCGGAGCGCGCCGCCGGCGGGCATGCCGGCTTCGCTCCGAGGGCCCGGGGACTCCCGCCGGGCCTGCACGTCCCCATCCCCCATGCCGCCCGGCGCCCTGCCGGGCTCCCAGGACGAGCCCCGCGGCGTCCGGGGGACTGCGGAGTTCCCGTAACCGGGCGCCCGCCGGACGGCGGGGCGTCCCGCCGTCCGGGGCCGCGGAGGGACATGCGGAAGCGGAGACCGGCGCGCGGCGCCGGCCGCAGCCTCCCGGCCCTCCCGAGGCATCCCGGTTCCCGTGGCGCCAGGGGCGGCTCCCGTCCCGGGCCCTTGAGCGACAACGTTCCGTGCCGCCCCCGGTCGGCCGTTTCCGGCCCGGCGAGGGCGCTGCCCTTTTAAAACGGTATCCTGTCATGTTAAAATTGCTGGACGCCGGAGCCGTCCCGGACGGCTCCACGCAAAGCTACCGTCACCAGATGCCGCCGCCGTCCCCGCCCGACGGCACGGGGCGGCTGCAGCAGGACAGCCTTTTGCCCAAGCCACCCCCCATACCGCCGCCGCGAAGCTCGGCCTCCCCCCCGGGCCCGGGCGCCCAGGGCGGCGCCCCGCCCGCTTCCGGAGGCGTGGAGGCTCCGCCCCCGGCCGCGCCCCCTCCCCCTTCCGGGCCCCCGCCGCCATCGCAGGTGCCCCTCGGCTCGCCGCAGGCACCCACGCTGGAGGACTACCAGAACCTCGAGCTCGAGCTGCGCCGCCAGCGCAGGGAAACCAAGACGGTCATCCGCCAGTACACCTTCCTCCAGGAGCTCATGCAGAGGACGAAGGCGGCCACCGCCGGCAACATGAACCTCTCGGCGGTGCTCGCGGCCGAGAGGACCACCAAGGAGATCTTCTTCAACCTGGTCATGCAGAACAGCCAGAACATCATCATGGTGTTCGACGGGAGGAACCGCCTGCTGTACTGCACGAACTTCTTCCTGCACCTGGCCGAGCTCTCCCACTCGGGGCTGGTGATAGGCCGGACCCTCAGGGAGATCTTCCGGCGCTACATAAACGAGCCGGATCTGACCAGCCTCGAGCAGATCTTCTTCCAGGCCGTCCACAACAAGCAGCTCATCAAGTACTCCGCCGTCATCCCCTTCAAGAAGAGCGACAGGCCCAGGACCTACTCCATAAACGTGACGCCCCTGATGGACCCGGACGTGACGCTCTCGGGAACGCTCCTCCTGTTCCACGACCAGACGGACGTGCTGCAGGCGCGGCAGGCCGAGGAGGCCAACAGGGCCAAGAGCGTGTTCCTGGCCAACATGTCCCACGAGATCCGGACGCCCCTGAACACCATCATGGGCCTTTCGGACGTGGAGCTCCAGAACGACCTGCCCGCCAAGACGCAGGCGAACCTGGAGAAGATCTACTCCGCCGGGGCGAACCTCCTGTCGATAATAAACGACATCCTGGACATCTCCAAGGTGGAGTCCGGGAAGTTCCAGCTCCTCGCGGCCCCCTACAGCTTCCCGAGCCTCATCTCGGACGCCATAAACCTGAACGCCTCGCGCATAGCGAACAAGTCCGTCGCCCTGGAGCTCGACATCGACCCGGACACCCCGGTGACGCTCAAGGGCGACGAGGTGCGCATCAAGCAGATCCTGAACAACGTCCTCTCCAACGCCTTCAAGTACACGGACCGCGGCATGGTGAGGCTCAAGAGCTCCGTCACCAGGAGCCCGGACAACAAGAGCTGCTTTCTCACCTTCAGCGTGAGCGACACCGGCCGCGGCATCCGGGCGAAGGACCTGGACCGCATCTTCGGGAACTACGTCCAGCTCGACCGCCGCGCCAACCGCTACATAGAGGGCACGGGGCTGGGGCTCTCCATAACGAAGACCCTGGTCGAGCTCATGAACGGGACCGTGAGCGTCCAGAGCGAGTACGGCAAGGGCTCCACCTTCACCGCGTCGGTCCTCCAGGAGATAATGGACCCGTCGCCCATAGGCTCCCAGACCGTGGAGAACATCAAGAGCTTCCGCTTCACGGAGAACAAGCTGACCCAGTCCAAGACCCTCGCCCGGAGCTACATGCCCTACGGCAAGGTGCTCCTGGTGGACGACGTGGCCCCCAACCTGGACGTCGCGAAGGCGCTCATGGAGCCCTACGGGCTCGTCTGCCACTGCGCCACCTCCGGCGAGGAGGCCGTGGGCCTGGTCCGCGCGGCCAAGGTGCGCTACGACGTCATATTCATGGACCAGATGATGCCGCGCATGGACGGGCTCGAGGCCGCGAGGATCATCCGCACCGAGATAGGCACCGACTACGCCGCGAACGTCCCCATCATAGCCCTCACCGCCAACGCGCTCGTGGGCATAGAGGACATGTTCATAAAGAACGGGTTCCAGGGCTTCATCTCCAAGCCCATAGACGTCCTGCAGCTGGACGCGGTCCTGAACCGCTGGATCCGCGACCGCCAGGACGAGGAGACCCTGGCCAGGGCCGAGGAGGAGTTCCAGGAGCTCATGAGCCGCCGCAAGGCCCGCGCAGAGCGGGAGGACAGGGGCGCCTCGGCGCTCCAGACGCGCTACATCCCCGGACTCGACATAAACGAGGGGCTCATGCGCTGCGGGGACCGCGAGGAGCAGTACCTGCCTCTCCTGGAATCCTGGTCCCGCCACACGAGGAAGGTCCTGGAGGAGATCTCCTCGCTGGACTCCATGGATCTGGGCGACTACGCCATCAAGGTCCACGGCCTGAAGGGCGCCAGCTACGGCATCTGCGCCCACAAGGTCGGCGAGTACGCCTCCGAGCTGGAGCTGGCCGCCCGCCGCGGGGACGTGGACTTCATAAGGACCGCGAACCCCGGCTTCATAGTGCTCGCCTGCGCCCTCATCTCGGACATCGACACCCTGGCGGCCGAGATCCGGCCCAAGGGCGACCAGGAGGACAAGGAGCTCCGCCCCGCCCCGGAACCCTCCGTCCTGAAAAGCATCATGGACTCCTGCGCGGTGTTCAAGACCTCGCAGATTAAGAAGGACATACGCGAGCTGGACCGCTTCCACTACGAGGAGGGCGGCGACCTGGTCCGGTGGCTCAAGGAGCAGGCCGAGAACCTCGAGTACGAGTCCATCCGCGAACGCCTGGCGGGGGTCTTGAAAAACCTCTGAGGGTACCCGCCGCGCCGGGAATCCGTACCGCCCCGGAAGCCGGAACGCCCCGATCCCGGAAGCCGGAACTCCCCGATGCATTTCACTTATGGATTAGGTTGCTGTTTTATTCGTCCGAACAAGTCTTCCGGAGCCTTTCCAAGGTTCGGAATCATTCCAAACCGCATTCAGGATTTCCGGAATTTAAAAATTTTAACCGAGTTAACTTGGAGCAGTTTTTCTTCCGTTTTCTTTTTAGCGTGTCAAGATTTATTTTATGCCCAGATAAATTATTTTAACACAGCATGATGAGATGAGGGCTCTTGCTATTAGAGATAGCTATCATCTCCCAAGCGAGTATAGAGCCGCTCTTTCTGTATTGCTTATGGGAAAATTTGGATTATCTAAAGAAAGCGTTGCCTCAGTATTTGGTGTCGACCCAAGAACTGTATATGGTGATATTCAACGAATTAAAATCAGAGTTGTTGAGGGGGCAATGGGGTGGATCCCGCAACAATTAGTTAACTTTCGACAGCTAATATCTATTCCTCGAACAATGTCACAATGCATGCCTCCTGCAAAATATTGCACAGTCACGTCAATGTCAAGCTTGATTATGCCCATTGAAACAAATCGGTAAGGACATACCGAAATCTACATTTTAAGAAACTAAAGCTGACATTCATGGCGAATAGCAGATCCTGACAACGTTCACCAAATGTTTTTCGATAGAAATTATTACGGACATATCATCTGACATGAGCCTTTTGAAAGAAATGCATGTATGTTATGGAGGATTTAAAAGTCATTGAATCTTTATGGAGACAGATATCTTTCAGATGGATCATATTCGAGTGCTGTTTTTGACAGTAAAAACATGATGTCGCATGGCATGCATGTTCGTGTCAATGAATATAAACTTTAAAATTCTGAAAAGAAATTTCGGTTAATTGCTGATATCCTGGACAGCAACAGTTTGTAAACCACAGCACCAGAGTCGGATGACTTATAAGATGAACGGGGGGATTTTGAGTTGTGTTCAGATGAACTTAAAATCGTATTGCATACCCGCAGTTCAAATTCCGCCGCACCGCTGAGGAGTCGGCGTCCTGATTTGGTACTGCAATAAATTTCAGAAATTATTCCAGCACGATATTCAATAACAAATCTTGTATGTCAAGTAGCAATTAAAAGACATTCGAGTCTGATGATCTGATTATTGCCAGTGCATTTTCAATTGTCATGGGGAAACATCTCGTTCAGAGCTTATATCTCTTGAAAATGCTTGAAAAAATAATTGGATCATATAAACAATATGATTTGGAATACACTTATTTACTCTGAAATTTATTCATGTAATCTTTGTCGTATCCGTGGAATTGATGGACACGGTGCGGTTAAAACTGACAAAGTCCGATATGCGCTCAGAAATCAAAATTCGGAAATATCAAGTTAACAAACAACTGAAAATTATTGCATCATGATATCATAAAAGGAAAAACAACAAAACATGATAGTTATTATCAAGCAAATCTAACACGCAGTCCGCTCACTCAAGACCGGCACTTCTCTTAAGAAACCACAGAATTTACCGAGACATAGGAGCAAATCTTTCTTCCGAGGCATTACGGTATGGCATCTCCAACTGGTTGATCCAGTAACGATAATAAAACTGAGATCACGTTCATGAGCGGTAGCCCCATTCTTCGATTTCTGCCTTAAAATGTTCATATGTTCGGAATATTCCTTAATATGAAGCATATTCATAACGTATCAGTTCACGGGAAGCCTGCAGGTGTGGCAAGGGCAGGCACGGCATTGCGGCGAATTCCGCCGACGGGAGGGGAAAGAGGGTCAAGCCGGGAGCTTTCGCGCGGCAGGGGAGCCGCCCGCGGCGCGATCCTCGCCTCTTGAGCATAATCAGCTTATTGTCGTATGCAATATGAAACAAGCTGAAAAGTTGCATCTTATCCTTTCACATCCCTTTACGAGAAGGAAGACCGCCCAATCCCGGTATCCGTCCGCTAGGCGAGAGTCCGCCTCCTGCATCCTCCGGGAGCGCTTGCCGTGAGGGCGGAAATCCTTCCCCGAAAGGACGGGCCGCCCGTGATGATCCGGAAACCTCACGGAAAGGGACTGGAACTGTCGGTGGCTTCCCCCTCCCGCGCCGAAAGGGACCCCCGACAGGCGACCCGACCGCGCCGGGGTCCGCACGGGGCAATTCCGGGGCTTTCCGCAGGGAGACGTCGGCGGATCCCGGGAAAGCGCCCGCACGGCGCCCCGGAAACCGGACGGCCCCGAAGGCCGAGGCGACCGGGGGAATCCCACGGGCCGGGCCGAAAGCGTCCGGCGGAACGAACCCCCTTCTTCCCTGCTCGGTCATCACGGCCCGGTCTTCCCGGACGAGAGCGGGAGCCCGGCCCCGGCAAACTTGCCGGAAGCCCGCCCGGTTCCGCGTCTTCGGGGGAGAGCGGCGCCCCTTGGTCCGGCCGGTCCTGGGATGCCTGCTTAAGCCGGCACGCCTGTACCCGCCGCGCCCCGCTCTCCCGAGACTGGCCGTTCCGGGCACGGCCGGGGACCTCTCGGGCCGCGCCCCCGGCCCGGGACCGGCCTTCCGCCCTTTGTGTTTTCCGGCCGTTTTGGTTATTATCCGTAACGTTCCCCTCCTCCGTACGGGGCCGCTGCCGGCCGCCCTCCCCGGCCGCCGCGGGGGCCCGCATTTCGGGGGACCAGTTGAAATGCCCCTTCCGGGGCGCTTCAGAAGCTGCCTCCCGACTGTCCGTGACCCCCTCCGGGCTCCCCAGCCCTTCCGGGGGCAGGCACCAGGGGCCCCCCGCGGGGCCGGGAGCCGCGGGATCCTTTCCTGCGGCGGACTTTTCCGATGAAACCCATCGTCCTCACCAACAACTCCCGCTGCGTGGGATGCAACAAGTGCTCGCGGGCCTGCCCTGTGGGCCCGGCCAACGTCGTCCTGAACGACGCCCCGGGCCGGATCCGGGTGTCCATAGACCAGACCAAGTGCATCGCCTGCGGGTCCTGCATAACCGCCTGCAGCCACGGGGCGAGGGGTTACCGGGACGATCTGAACCTGTTCCTGAGGGACCTGGAGGCCGGGAAGAGGATCTCGGTCATAGCGTCGCCGTCGGTGCGCACGAGCTTCCCGGACTACAGGGGGGTCTTCAGGTGGCTCCGAGCCGCCGGCGTGGAGAGGATAATAGACGGGAGCACCGGCTACGCCCTCTTCGAATGGGCCGCCGTCACCTACCTGCGGCGCTACAGGCCGTATTCGGCCATCCTGAGCCACTGCCCGGTGATGGTGGACTACATGAGGACCTACCGTCCGGAGCTCCTGGAGAGGCTGGTGCCCCTGCCCGGCCCCCAGTCGATCCAGGGGATTCACCTCAAGGAGACCATGGAGGCGGACCACCTCCTGGCGGCGCTCACCCCCTGCATAGCCGCCACGAGGGAGTACCCGGACGCGGGCGGGGCCGTCAGCTACAACATCACCTTCCAGAAGCTCCAGGATCACCTGGCCCGCCTCGGCGCCCCCCTCCCCCCTGAGGGGGACGGGCCTGACGGGCAGGTGGAGGAGATACTCCCCAACCCCATGACCCTCCACGGCTGCATCTCCAGGAGGCTCGGCGCTGACCTGCGGGTCGACGGCCTGAGGGGCCCGGAGACCTTCAGGCTCCTGGACGAGTACCTCCGGGCCGGCCCGGAAGTGACGCCCCAGGTGGTGACGGCCGCCAGCTGCATCCCCTTCTGCGACATGGGCACGGCCGCCTGCCGGGACGTCAGCTACTTCAGGACCAGGTCCATACGCTTCTCGGACTACCGCTGGGAGGAGTCCCGCTGGCGCGAGACGGAGGAGCAGGATCTCGCCTGGGACGAGGAGCTCGACCTGGAGCGCTTCATGGTCGTCCGCCATCCGCTCGGCAGGCCCCCGGAGGTGGTGCCCGAGGAGGAGCTGAACGCCGCCTTCCGCCTGCTCGGCAAGGCCCCGGACGGCTCGCGGCACTTCAACTGCGGGTTCTGCGGTTCCGACACCTGCCTGGAGATGGCCACGAAGGTGGCGCTCCACACCAACCTCCCCATCAACTGCGTGACCAGGATGCGGCAGCTCTCGGACGACTCCAACCGCAAGATAACCGCCTACATAGAGCTCATCAGGAGCGTCTCCGAGAACCTGCTCAACCGCGCCGCGGGCGACGTCTCGGGGAGCGTGGAACACGCGCTCCTGGCCCTGTGCTACGCCATGGACGCCTTCTCGGCCTCTCTGTGGACGAACACCTACGACCGCGAGGAGAGGCCCAGCTGCGCCAGGGTCGCCACCTTCCCCGCCATGATGCTGAACCACGACTTCAACGTGGTCACCATGGACGATCCCCCGGGGTGGCTGGAGGCGCTGGTGGAGGGCAACCCCGTAATCCGCACCAAGTCCGCCATGACGAGCGCGGAGCAGCAGAAGTTCCTGGGCCGGAACGTGAACTCCATAGTGCTCTCGCCCATACTGGCCCAGGGGGACTTCTGGGGCTTCATCTCGCTTCTCAAGCAGGAGGAGGACCCGCTCTCCGACCAGGACCTCTCCGTCGTGAACGTCTGCAGCAACCTCCTGGCCTCCTTCATGATAAACCTCGATCTGAAGGGATCGTTTCTCGCCATGGACGACGCCACGTCCCTGGGCTAGGCCGCCGGGCCGGAGACCCGCCAGGCTCCCTCCGGAGGGCCCTCCCGCCCGCTCCCTTTCCGGGGCCTTTCCCCGGCGCCCGACCCTCCGCCGGCCCCGCCCCGGCCCGGCCCCCGCCTCACCCCGGCCGCCCCTCCCGGCACCGCCCCCCCCCCGACCCCAGTCTTCCCCGTCCAGGGAGGCGCCCCGGACCACCCCCCAGAGGACGCGTTTTCCCGCGGCCTCCCGCGTCCGTAACCTCCCGAGCCCCTCTCCGGTCCACGGCCCGCGGCGAGCGGGCCCGGACGTTTCCCCTTCAGGTCCGGGACCGGCCGTTCCGCCCCGGACCGCCCGGCCCCCTCCCGGCATCTCCGGCACAGGCGGCGCCTCGTCCGGCCGCCGCCGGGCCCTCCCGCCCGCCGCGCTCCCCCGGGGAGTTCAGGCGGGCCTCATCCAAGCCAAAGCGCAGAAAGGGTGGCATGACATGCCCAAAGTTACAAAGGCCCTGGTGTCCGCGTCCGACAAGACAGGCCTCGTGGAGTTCGTGAAGTTCCTCGCGGACGGTCTCGGCACGGAGATCCTCTCCACCGGGGGTACCGGCAGGACCCTGGTCGAGGCCGGGATCAAGGTTGTCCAGGTGGAGGACTACACCCGCTCCCCGGAGCTTCTGGACGGCCGCGTGAAGACCCTCCACCCCAAGGTCCACGCCGGCATCCTCTACCGCAGGGACCTGCCCACCCACGCGGGAGAGATGAAGACCATGGGCTGGGACGGCATAGACATGGTGGTGGTGACGCTCTACCCCTTCGAGCAGGTGATAAGGAAGCCCGAGACCACGCTGGAGGAGGCGGTGGAGAACATAGACATAGGCGGCCCCTGCCTCCTGAGGGCCGCAGCCAAGAACCACGCCCACGTGATAGCCGTCTCCTCCCCGGACGACTACGGCTGGATCCGCGGGGAGCTGGAGAAGAACGGAGGATGGCTCTCCGAGAAGAGCCGCCGGAAGCTTGCCCAGGCGGCCTTCACCCTGACGAGCCGCTACGACTCGGCAATAAGCGCCTACCTGGCCCAGAGGCTGTAGTCGGGCGGCCCCGTCCCGTCACCCGCCCCGGACGGGGCCGGCGGCAGCCGGCAGCCTAAGCTCCCTAGGAAATATGCCTATGTTCGATCCTATGTTCTTGCGTGCTCTAGCAAAAATTGCTTGACATTGGGTTTTCATAGGTATATCATATATCTATGACAAAGTCGTTGCCCCCTCATTCCAATCTTTTTCTTAGCAAAAATGGTGCCACCCATGTTTATTGGGACTATCCCTTTTGGGATACCCAGAAGAAGTATGGTAACCACCTGCGTCTTTACATTGGAAAGGTTGACATTGGTGGCAACTTCATCCCCAATAGATACTACCTAAGTTTGGAGGCTCGCGGGGAAGTTGATAAGCCGCCAGAGTTCGTGGACAAGGCAGGGAGAGAAAAGTCGATAAATGAGATGATCTTTCTCGCTTCTCAGAAATCTGCCGCGAACGATGTTAGCGTTAAAACTAACATAGAAGAGCTGTATTATGGTGGTTCTCACCTGTTAAACGAGATTAGCATGTCGTTAGGGGTTGAGCACGATCTGTCTCAGTGTTTCCCTGACTGTTATAAGGAGATATTATCTATAGCCTACTATAACGTCCTTCAGCCTCACTCTGCGCCTGACTTGTTCTGGAGATGGGCTTATGACCATCAACATCCTTGTGGAACAGTATTAACATCACAAAGCATAAGCAATCTGATAAATTATCAAATTACAGAACAACAAAAACAAGATTTCTTCAAAACTCAAATCCAACGCCGAAAAGAAAATGAATATCTTGGTTGTGATATATCAACGGTATCTTCATATTCAGAATTAATAAAATCAGTTAGATACGGAAGAAATAAAGATCATGAAAAACTACCGCAGATAAACTTGGCATTAGTTGTAGGCGAAGTTACTAGAATACCTGCTTGTTATAGGATGTTGCCAGGCAACATATCAGATGTTACAACATTACGGAAAATTATACTTGATATGGATTATTTTAACATTGAAGAGTTACGGTTTGTTTTAGACCGAGGTTTTTATAGTGCTGATAATATTAAAAACTTATTGCAACACAATCATTTATTTATTTTAGGGGCTAGAAGAAGAGTTGGGTACATAGAAAATTATATAGAAAAAGCAAAAAAAATATTATCAAGCAACAGAACAAGTGCTTTTAATACAAGTGCTTTTAATTATGATAAAGAATTAAAAGTATACTTTAAATCATACGATATGAGATATACAGATGAACATTTCGATAATAATAATCATTTAAATATAAAAGAACATCTTTTAAAAGTTCACGTGTATCTTAATAAAGATCGAGCTGAAGATGAAAGACATAAGTTTCACGCAAAAATCAATGATTTAGAAATTAAAATCAAAGATAAGGCTAGGTTAACTGATGACGAAGAATCTCTAAAGAACAAGTATTTTATTGAGACGCAATCATCAAAACGATATTCTAATACTATTAAGAAAAATCGTTCAGCCATCATGGCGAAAGCTGATGATTTTGGCTACTCAGTGTTATTGACAAACGAAAACATTCCCTTCCATGATATTCTATCAAATTATAGACAAAAGGATGTTGTAGAAAAAGCGTTCGATAATTTCAAAGATAGGTTAGGGTTAAAACGCACAGAAGTTCACTCAGACCGTGCTTTAGATAACAAAATATTTATATCTTTTATATCGCTTATATATATATCAGCAATAGATAAAGAAATGAAATCGCATAAATTATATAAAAACATGACTATGGATAATCTTTTGGCTAACCTTGATGTTATCAAAATTTGTTGCAGTGACGGAGAAAATCACTACTTTAGTGAAGTAACAAAAAAACAACGCGAGTTATACATTGCTTTAGGCGTTAATCCGCCGACATAGTGTTATTTATCATGGGAGCTTAGGCGGCAAAGGCGTCCGGAGGCCTACGCTCAACGCGTAAAGTCCCGTGACTGCGGAGGATGCGGAACCGGCGAGCGCGGGAGGTGCGCCCAGGGCGGAACCGCCCTGCGGCCTGCGGACGCCGCAGGCCGGTACGTGCCGGAATTGCCGGAAAACCTTTTACGGCGCGTCCGTGAAAAGGAGCCTTATCTTAATCGTATTTTCAATTAATGGATAAATAGTGAGAGATGTCCGCTGAGACACGCTCCCCGATGAAAATTCTAAATAATCTGACGAGGTTCGAAAATGAGCAGAAACAGCCGCCGAGATGTTTCCGTGACAATGTTTCAACCGATCAGGAAATCAAGACGGAAAAATGATTCATCTGATGCCGTCCATGAACATTTTTCCAAACCGCGAACCTCATCATGGAAAATGACGAACTTTATACGGCCTATCCCTTTCTGAACGGTAAACGCGAGAGACATGGACTGCCATACGCGACTCAGTTTTCCGTAAATATTGCAATTCAGTTCAATCATCTTGCAGTACTGAAGCGGTATCCAATCCAGCATCGGATCAGTGATGACACAAAGGGAACATATCGGAGCTGGGCAGGATACTG
Organism: Deltaproteobacteria bacterium; assembly: GCA_031264045.1. Classification (GTDB taxonomy): domain Bacteria; phylum Desulfobacterota; class Desulfarculia; order Adiutricales; family Adiutricaceae; genus JAIRZX01. The sequence goes on along the minus strand of JAISEQ010000350.1, from coordinate 2,177 downwards.
ACGCGGGCGGCAGGAGAAAGAAGCTGTAAATCCTGAACGTTTCCGCAAACTTCTGCATTCGGCTCCTGGCCAAACTTTCGCAGTTGAAGAGTGAAAAGCTAAAAAACCTAATGATATCGGCACTTTTACCACTATCTTGAGCATTGCCTAATAAATTATGAAAAATTACTTGTGATATATCTGTAATTTTGCTGTTATTCGCTTAAATATTACCTAAATTTCAAGAAGGGATATAGCACATGGCATCTCTGGTATCCAAGATCATTAACGGCAACAAGTACTTCTACGCTGTCGAATCGGCCAGAGTAGACGGAAAGCCAAGAATTGTTAAACAGACCTATCTTGGGACTCTTGAAAAGATAGTCGAAGCCAATCAACGGGTTAAGGCTGATGGTATAGATACCCCATCCAACAGTGAAGTGTTGGAATTTGGAGCGGTCAGTGCGCTTATGGACGTGTCTGAAAGGCTTGGGATCCGTGGCATCATTGACGAGGTAGTTGGAAAGAGGAACCAGGGGCTTCCTGTTGGTGATTCTCTTGTGATTGCGGCAATCAACAGGGCAGTTGCACCTGTAAGCAGGAAATTCTTCCGTGAAAAGTGGTTTGAAAAGACCGTGTTGCCTGGCTGTTTCCCGCTAGCTAATGCTCAGAATCTGTCTAGCCAAGCGTTCTGGAACAGTATGTCTCTCGTAACATCAGATCACATACGCTTGATTGAAGATGAAATCGCAAGCAGAATAATTAAGTATTACAATATTTCTACGGAATGTCTATATTTCGGCAATACAAATTTTATAACATATTTCGATTCTGATAATCCATCTAAAATTGTTAAGACAGGAAAAAGCAAAGAACATGGAGCCGATTTACGAATAGTCGGGTTATCTTTGATGGTTTCAGAAGATTTTAATATACCTTTATTTTATGAGACCTATCCAATAAATATGAAAGATGTTGAATATCTTACAGAAATAATTGATAGACTTAAGGCAAGATGTTCAAAACTGCTTTTCAATCCAGACCTGACATTAGTTTTCGATAAAGGAAATAATTCTTCTTCAAATTTTGAAAAATTATTAGAAATCGATCCATTTGCTTTTCATTTTATAGGAGGACTCAAACTAAATCAATGTAAACAACTACACAACATACCGATAAATAAATATGTTGTTCTCCAGGGAGAACAATTCAGAGATTCAAAAGCATATCGCACAACTATCGAAAAATATGGACAAATATTTACTGCAGTAATAACTGATAATCCTGAACTTTACAAATCACAAATGAGAAGTATTGCAATTTTAATTTCAAAATGCAACTCAGAATTTGACGACTTAATCACTAAAATCGGATTAAAACAACAAGGAAAAATATGCGAATGTTTTAAATGTTCTGTTGATTCTATAAATTCCAAAGTCACAACTATTCTTTCCAGAGAGCATATGAAAGAAATATTTGACTATATAATATCAGAGGAACATAATCATATTTCTCTTACATACAAATTAAACTACGACAAATTGAAGTATTTACAAAATTCAATATTAGGGAAAACTGTTTTATTTACCAGCAGAAATAATTGGACTAATGAAAAAATCGTTTCAGCTTACAGATCACAGCATCATGTTGCAGCAACTTTTAAACAAATGAAAGATGACAAATATGTATCACTCTATCAGTTACGACATTATACGGATAATAAAATTATCGTTCATAATTTTTATTGCGGCTTAGCATTAACTCTGTTAAGCGTATTAAATCTTGAGTTTTTCAGGGTAGGACATTGTCTCAGCATGGACTCTATGTTAGCCAACCTGTCCGAATCTCGACAAGTTATCAATTACTATGTCAAAAATAAAAAAATAATTAAAACTTATTCCTTGACAAAAATGCCACATGTAGCAAAAAATTATATAGACGAATACAAACTCTATAAATATTCATGCAATAAAAGGAATGTTGATAAAATTAAATAATGATATGGCAAGCAAGAAATTTAACTTATTATAATACCATATCTTTATTCCAAGTTTCTAGGCTCCTGAAATCAAAATCTTTTGATAGATCGAGGTTAAGATTTTTCGATCAATGATAACAGCCAAGTCCAACCACATCGGCTCCCTTATTGTCTTTCAGTGAGAAATGCTTCAAACATCGTTTCATGAGAATCCTTCACG
>JAISEQ010000326.1 GCA_031264045.1 Deltaproteobacteria bacterium | reverse complement strand
CCCTTCGCGTCCCTGAAGGGCAGCACCCTGGCGTCGCAGACCCCTGGGTAGACCTTGACGGCCCTCTCACTCTCCTGGAGCTCGGGCTCGAGGCCCAGGACGTTCAGTATTTCCCCCAGCCGGCCCTTGGGGTAGACGTGGCCGTCCTGGTCGGCCTCGCCCCGGAGGCCCGTCCGGAAAAAGAGCCGGGTGTCGGCCGGGCCGCCCGGGGCCCTGGGATCCCGGCAGAAGCGCCTGGCGCTCTCCTCGGGGCGGTTCAGGTACCCCCTAGCCACGAAGGAGCCCCCGATGGCTATCTCGCCCGCGAGGCCCAGGGGCCTCGCCGTGCCCGCCCTGGAGATCACCGCCGCCTCGGTGCCGGGCGAGGGCCAGCCCAGAGGATGGACCGCCTCCTGGCGGTCGAGCCGCCTCCTCAGCCCCGCCCCCAGGGTCTCCCTGGGGCCCCAGTCCGCCCAGAACGCGTAGGGCTGGGGACGGTAGAAGCTGACGCGGCCCCCCACGGCCACGCAGGCGCGGAGCGTCCTGGGGGCCTCGCCGCTCTGGATGCCCCGGGAAAGGAGGGCCGGCACGAAGGCCACGGTCACGCCCTCGCGCCTGGCGTAGTCGAGAAACGCCTGTGCTGAGTCCCTGGCCCAGGATGGCGGCAGGCACAGCTCCGCGCCGGAGAGGAGCGCCGCGAACACCACGCCCAGGGCCTCGGGGGCGGCGGACCCGGTCAGGAGCGCCACCTTGTCCTTCTGGGAGATCTTCCAGGCGTCCCTTATCTGGCGGGCCCTGGCCGAGACGGCCGCGTGCTGCACCGCCGCCCCCATGGGCGGCCCGGACCCCCCGGAATAGAGCACCGCCCCGGTGCCGGGCGGAAGGGGCGGGCGGGTGGGCCTCAGCCCCGGCATGGGCGAAAGCTGGCCTCCGGCGCGGAACACCAGGCGCGGGGCCGGATGATCGCCCGCCATGGGGCCCGTCTCGGCCGAGACCATCACGAGATCGGGGTCGGCGTCCGCGAGCGTCCCCCTGAGCCTCAGCCTGACCCACTCCGGATCCATGGGGGAGACCGCCGCGCCGCTCATGACGAGGCTGAGGGCCGCGACCACGAAGTCGGCCCCCATGGGCATGACTACGGCCCCCAGGAGATCCGCCCCCATCCCGCCCGAGAACTCCGTCACCTCGCGAACCCTGGCCAGGAGCCCCCCCGCGTCAAGCCTCCCGTCGGGGCTGGAGAGGGCGGGCGCGCCGGGCGCGTCCTCCAGGCGCCTGCGGATCATGTATCCCAGGCTCTCCCTCGGGCGCGCCGGAAGCTCGGCGCCGCGGGCGAGCTTGCTTATCCTCGCCAGATCGCCCGCCGCCAGAAGAGTCAGATCGCAGAGCTTCCTGGACGGCGACTCAGCCGCCTGGGCGAGGACGCTCAGGAACCCCGTCCTGACGGCATGGGCCAGCTCGGGACCCAGGAGCGCCCTGTCCACGACCACCCGCCCCCTGATGCCGGGCTGCCTCCCGGCGGTCCTCATCCCCGGCGCGGGGGAGGTCTCCACGTGGAGGGAGACGGACGGCCCGGGGTAGAGTGCCCCCGTCCAGGCGCGGGTCCGGAAGCCTTCCGCCGCGGGGGCGGGCCCGCACTGGTCGAAGACGACGGCGCTCGTGAAGCGCGACTGCGCCGGCCCGTCCACGCCCAGGATCTTCATTACCCTGCCCCAGCCGGGGAAGGACTCGGTGAGGGCGGCGCCGTTCAGCACGGCCAGGCGCTCCCCGCAGCTCTTGACCGCCCAGGAGACCGTGGCCGAGTCGGGGAGATCCACCACGAGGGGCATCATGACGGGAACGCCAGGAACGGGTCCCCGACCGGAGCGGCCGGACGGCCCGGAACGGGCGGGAAGGCCCGGGGGGGCCGCCGGGCCCGGGGCCCCGGCTCCGGCACGGGAGGGACCGCGGGCGGCCAGCGCCTCCCCCGCTGCGAACCCGTCGGCATCGTCCGCCTCGCGGCGGCGGTCCGCGTCCGGAGGTCCCGGATCCCCGTCCAGGTATCCCGTGCCCGCCTGGGGCACGTCGAAGTACAGCGACAGGTACATGAGCCAGACGCTCGCGAGGAAGCACTTGACCCCCGTCCCGTGGGCCCGGGCCGCCCGGTATATGGCCTGCTCGGTCTTCCCGTCCACGGCGAGATCCACTTCCAGGAGGGGGCTCTCCGCCGCGTCGTCCCTGCCGTAGTCGGCCTTGAGCGGGAAGGGGCACCCCCTCCAGGCGGTGAGCGACCTGCGGACGAGCGCCCAGTTTCCCTCGAACCCGAAGCTCTCGGGGGATTTGGGCAGGTTCGCGGGCGCCAGGCCCTCAAGGCCCCGGAAGGCCGGGTGGAGCTCCTTTCGGGGGGGATCCCGCTCCGGGGCGGCCGGGGGCACGGGAGGGTCGGGGAACGGCTCGAAGCTGCCCCTGCCCGTGGCGGCCCTGGCAGCCACCGCCTCCAGGAGCCCCGTCGCCTCGGGAGGGGACAGGGCGGGAAGAGCGTACACCAGGGTCAGGCGGTAGACCCCCTCGTCCAGGCGGAAGCACATGAGCCTCAGGAGCGGTCCCCTGTGGAGGGCCGGGGCGCCAGCGCCGCCCCACAGGGACATCGCCACCTGCATGGCCGCCTCCCGCGCCGCCTCGGGGGCCCCCTTGCCCAGGGGCTTCAGATCGCTCGCTGAGAAGGCGCGGGGCGCCTCCGAGAGCACGGCCCGCATGACCCCCGGCGCGGGCGTGAACACGCTCCTCAGCCTCGGGGTCTCCCGGACTATGCCCGTGAACGCGGCCTCGAGGGCGTCCGGGGCGAGCGGAGCCTCGAGCGTCCAGGACTTCATCCCCACGAGTCCCATGGGTCCGGCCTGGGTGGCCGCCTGGGCCGCCAGGGCCTGCTGGAACGGACCCAGGGGGACAAGGCTTTCAACCTTCTGCACGTCCACGTACTCGGAAAGCGCGGAGAGGGCCCTGGCCCTGGCGAGCTCGGCCGCCGCGGCGGGGTCCTCCTCCCCGGCACCCGCCGCAGAAGGCGGCGCAGCGTCCGCCGAACCGGAAACGGTCCCGGGGCCGGACGCGGCCTTCCCTAGATCGACCGGAACGGGCGGGACGGACCTGGCGGCGGCCAGGACCTTCGCGGGCATCTGGAAGGGCGGGGCGGGACCGGACCGGGGAACCGCCGGGCCGGAGTCGGAAGGCCGGGGACCGGCCGGCGTTGCGGCGGGAGCGGCCGTTTCCGGAAGGGGCGCCGGGGCGGCAGGCGCCTCGCCGACCGGCGGAAGACCGCCCGCGTCCGAAGAGGCGGAAACCGGAGACCGGTCGGCATCGACCGGCCGTTCGGGCACGGGCACCGCCGCCAGTTCGGGATCAGGCGCCTCAGCGGCGGACGCCTCCGTCGGTTCGGGCTCGGGCACTGCGGCGGCGGACGCCTCCATAGGTTCGGGCTCGGGCGCCGAGGCGGCGGACGCCTCCGTCGGTTCGGGCTCGGGCACCGCGGCGGCGGGCACCTCCGTCGGTTCGGGCTCGGGCGCCGCGGCGGCGGACGGCTGCGGAACGGCAGTCACCTCGTCTCCGGATGCTCGGAGCCGGGGAGGCGCGGCCTGCGCCGGCGGGTGTCCGGGAGATTCCCGCGACACGGCAGGGGCGCCGGCGGGAACGGCCGTCTCTTCCGTCACGGCGGCGGGAGCCGGAACGGACTCGGGTTCCGTGGCGGTGCCCGAAGAAATTCCGGCATCGCCCAACGCGGCGTCCGCACGGGGCGTCCCGTCGTCGTCCGCAGAGGCGGGCCGGAGCTCCGGATCCGCAGGGGATACGGCATCCCCGCGGGAATCCGTCACGGCTCGGGCACCGGGGGCCGTCCGTCCGTCGGCATCTGACGCCGGTCCGGGCGTCTCTGAAGATTTCGCGGCGGATTCTCCGGAAACACCAGGAATTTTTCTCTCCGGAGCGTCAGAAGCAGGGGCTCCGGCGCTTCCGTCTTCATCGCCGGCAGCGGACGCCTTATTCCCGACCTTGGCGGACACGGCGGAGAAGCTCATGGCCACCGAGTCGAAAACGTCGAAGAGACTGCGGGCGATGCCTTCCGGCACGCCGGAGGCGGGCTTTCCGGTCGGTTCCGGATCCTTCGCGGGATCCCCGGAGACACCTGCCGCGCCGGAAGCCTCTGCAGGCTCGCCGGAGGCACCTGCCGCGCCGGAAGCCTTCGCGCCGACTTCCCCGACGGTGCCCGCGAACTCGAAGGCCACTATGTCCACCGGCTCGTCCAGAGGGGTGATCGCCATGTCGGGCGGAAGATCGTTGCTTTCGTCGGCGGGCACGACGCGGGAGATGTCCAGGACGTCCTCTTCCTCCGGCGATCCTTCAGCGACGGCCACTATCCCCGTGACGTCCAAGGGCGGGCCGGTTTCCCCGTTGCTGGAGACGTCGCCCTCGGACGCCCCGAGGGGCCCGCCGGGAACGGCACCGGCCGCGCCGGACGCCGCCGCCGCGGAAACCGGGCCCTCGGCGCCCGCAGGCTCCGGAACCCCGGAAAAATCTCCTCCCTCCCCGGAAGCCCCGTCCGCCCCGTGGGCGGCAACCGTTCCGGCTCCGTCCCCGGAGGCCGGGGACGCGGAAACGACGGCTCCGCCGGCGGGGGGCACCGCTCCCTCCGCGCCTCCGGAAGGGTCTGCCGGCACCCCGGAGCCCGGAGCGTCCCCGGAAGCCCGGACGGCGTCCCCGCCCTCTCCGTCCTCTCCGTCCGAAAATTCGCCCCGAAGGACTCCGGGACCGTCCCCGGAAGCCGGAAGCGCCGCCGCCGCGGCACCGGGAGGTGCGGCGGGCCCGGGCGCCGGAGGGCCGGGGAACGGCGGCGGAATCCCCGCGGCCGCCTTCCCGGAGCAGGCCCCGAACCCCCCTCCGTCCCCGGCAAGGGCTATCTCTCCCATGTCCTCGTAGGCGCCGTCGAGACGTTCCGGGGCGCCTGCCCCGGCGGGCACGTCCTGGACCGGGGCACCGAAGGCCGCGCCCACGCGGCGGGCCAGCTCGGCGGCCAGGGACTCGGGCGACGGGAAGGCGCGGAAGTCCGACGGCTCCGCGGGGAAGCCACGGGCCTTCAGGTTCTTGGCCATGAGGAAGGCCATGTCCCCGTCCAGGCCCTGCGAGGCGAGGCTCCTTCCGGGCCGGGGATCCGCTTCCGAGAAGGTCCGCCAGGCGGACGCCACGGCCTCGGCGGCCTCGAGGCAGACGGGATCCCCCTCCAGCGCCCTCTCGGAGGGGAGGGGGGCGAGATCCGGGGCCGGGAGCCTGTCCGGGACGGCCAGGCCGTTCTCGAGGGGTATGCGCTGCACGAGCGCCATCCTGGTGGGGATGAGCCACGCGGGCAGGCTCGCCGCGAAGGAGCGCCTCAGCCTCGCGAGCTCGCGGCACTTCTCCCCCTCGTCCTCTTCGCGGAAGCCGGCCTTGATCCAGAGCGCCACCTCCGGGGCACCCTCCCCGCTCCAGAGGCCCGCATGCACGTTCTTCAGGAAGGACGCCGCGAATATCCTGCGCTCCACCGCCTCCGGGGAAAACGGGCGGCCCCTGAGAGCCGGGAGCCGGGAGGCGTCCCCCGCCCCCAGGACGTTGACGCAGCCCTCCTCGTCCAGCCAGCCCCCGTCCGGGGCCCTCATGAGCTCCGGGGCCGATCTTCTCAGGGGGCTGGCGAAGAAGATGGAGCCCGCGGCGCCCCCCCCCGCCGGCCCACCCACGGCCTCCCCGGAGAGGGCTATGCCTCCGGGCGCCCCGGGAGGCAGGATCCTGCCCCTGCCGTCCACGACGAAGGCCTCCACCCCCGGCGCGGGCAGCGCCCTGGGGGCGGACGGCCCGTCCCCGCACTCCCGCCAGAGAGCGGGGAAGCCGGAGGGCGCGTAGGCGTAGACCGCCCTGACCCCGTCCCCGCCCGGATAGAGGGTGCCGGGGGACGGGCCGGACATGGCGAGCGTCCTGAGGCTCCCCAGATCGCTCCTGCCCAGGAGCTTCTTCGCCGCGACCGCCGGGAGCCAGGCGAAGGAGACGGCCCTGTCGCGGACGAAGGCGGCGAGCTCCTCGGGGCCCGGATAGGTGTCCCGCCCCTTCTCGGGCTCCCCGGACGGGAGCCCCGCCACCGCGCCGCCCGCCCGCAGGGCGGGGACGATGTCGGCGAAAAGCCTCTCCGAGGGGGTTCCGGGAACCGCCATGACCCTGGAGCCCGCGCCTATCCCGAAGGCCTCGCGGGATATCCGCATCCGCTCGGCGCATCCGCGGGCCGAAAGCGCCACGCCCCCGCGCTCCGTGTCCTCCCGGGACCACGGCACCCCCGGGGCGGGGCGCGTGTGGTAGAGGACGGCGGCGAGGCGGGAGGGATCGCCAGGCGACGGCGCGGCCCCGGCGGCGGCGGACAGCTCCGGGCCGTCCGGCCCGGCGCCTCCGGAGGGGCTCCCGGGCGCCCGCGCCCCGGGGTCTCCCGCGGGAGTCCCCTGCCCCAGGGCATGGGAGAGGACCCTCTCGAAGTCCCACACCGGGGCCCGTAGCTGGGCGCTCAGGCCGCGCTCGGACGCCGAGGCCTTGGCGATATCCTCGGCGGCGGGCAGCAGCGCGCTCGCGGCGAGCACCGCGTCGGCCGAGGAGTCCCCCAGGATGAAGCGGAGGCGCTCCGGGGGGAGCGCGGGGTCGAGGGGCACCGCCGCGAACCCGGCCCGGAGGGCGGCCAGGGCCGACACGGCCAGGAAGGGGCCGTAAGGGAAAAGGAGGGCGATCCGGAGGCCCCGGGCCGGGGCGGAGGGGATCCCCCCGGAACCGGCGCCGGCGCCCATGCCGGCGGAGGAGGCCTTGTCCGCCAGAAAGCGCGCCCCCTCGGACACGGCCCTGGCGACGTCGGCGGCGCTCCAGGACACGCCCCCGCGCTCCAGGGCAGCGGCCCCCGGATCCGGGGCCGGGGCGAGATCTCCGGGATCCTCGGGATCGGCCGGCCCGTCCGGATCCGCGCCGCCGACTCCCCGGCCCTCCGGAGCCGCCGCGGCTTCCCCCCAGGCGGAGCCTTCCGCCCCCGGCGCGCCTTCCCCCCCGAGGCCGGACCCCGCCGCGAACCTCCCGCCGAAACCTGCCCTGCGCCCGAAGGCGCTGTCCGAGCCGAATCCGCCCCCCGAGCGGCCCTCCCCGAATCCGCCCTCCGGGCCACCTTCCCCGGAAGCGTTCCCCGGCGCGCCGTCCGCCCCGCTCCCGGCGGCGGGACGGCGGCCCCTGGCGGCGTCCAGGGCGCGCTCCTTCAGGGCGCCCGACAGGAGCGTCACGTCCGAGATCCGGAGCCTGGGCGAGGAGGCCAGGGCCGAGAGCGCCCCCGCGAAGCCGTCCCGGAAGTCCAGAATCATGGATCTCCTGAAGCGCACGGGCGAGGCGTGGATCATGACCCTGGCCTGCCGCTCGCTCCATTCCAGGTGGAAGACCAGATCCGCCTCCCGCCTCTTGGGGCGGGGGAGCGGTATCTCGCGGATCCTCATGGACCCCTGGGTGAAGCGGGCCTCCTCCTCGGCGAAGAAGACGATGTCCCCCACGTCCAGGCCCGCCGCCGCGCGGATCTCCCAGAGGGGCGCGAAGGAGTGGGGGGCCGCGTCGGCGTGGAAGCGGTCCAGGGCGCCCGCGCATTCCAGGAACGTCTTCTGGCCCGAGAGCTCGCAGCGGGCCGGGGCGAGCGACAGGAGGCACCCCATGGTGTTCTGCAGGTTCGCCGACAGCATCTCGCGGACCGGGGCCCTGCGGGCGTAGAGTTGGACCCCCTCCCCGTTGAACATGGAGAGGGCCGCCGCGAACGCGCACTCCACCAGGGTCTGGAGCGGCACGCGCGAGACCCGCGCGAGGGTCTTCAGCCGCCTGTAGACCTGATCGTCAACATCGAACGCGACGGGGGCTTCAAGCTCGGGGTCAGGGTCCCCGGCGGCCGGCACGAACAGGGAGGAGACGGATCTGAGGCCCTTCAGGGCGCCCTCCCAGAAGGCCCTGTCCGCCACCCTCTCGCGGCCCTCCAGGAGGGACAGGAACTCGCTGAATGGGCGCGGGGCCCCGGCGGGGGGGCGGGCCGCCACGAGCTCGCCAGCCAGCGCTGAAACCGTGTGCTGGTCGAAAAGATCGTCCAGGTACGACAGGAGCACCAGCGCCCTGGCCGGCTCCGCCTGGAAGACGTCCACGCGGAAGGGGGGATCCCGGGCAGGGTCCGGCCGGGGCACCGCGCGGCGGAACTCGCGCACCCTCTCGTCGCGGTCCGCCGACGAGAAGCCTATGAGGGAGGTGTAGGTGAGCGGCAGCTCCATCTCGGGGAGCACGGCCAGCCGCGAGCGGGCCACGCCGCGCGTCACGAGGGCCGTGCGCAGGATCTCGTGGCGGGCGCCCAGGAGCTCCAGGCGGTCGCCCATCGCGAAGGGATCGGCCTCGACCGCCATCTCCAGGAGCCTCTGGGCGTAGACGGCCCCTCCCCCCTCCCAGGAGGCGCAGGACGCCTCCATGGCCGGCGTCAGCGGCGAAATCGAAAGGGGCGTCACGGCCAGCGCCCCTATGACCCTCTCCTCGTCCTCCAGGTGATTCGCCTGGAAGCCGTGGGCCCTGGCCCCGGCGGCGAATGGGCTGAAGCCGTCGGCGGCCCCGGCATCTCCCGCGCCGATGCCGGACGGCCCCCCCCCCGGGCCCGCGAGGACGTCGGGAGGCGCAGTCTCGATGCCGCCCGGGGCCGCTCCCGGCGTCCCGTCCGCGGCACCCGCGTCGCCGGCGGCCTCGGCGAGGCTCATGGCCGCGAGAAGATCCGCCCCCGAGAGCGACCAGCCGCACTCCCTCAGCCTCTGGGAGGCGAAGAACGCGGAAAGGGAGTCCCCACCCTGCTCCGCGAAGCCCAGCTCCGGATCCAGCAGCTCGGGAGGAACGTTCATGGCGTTGGCGCATGCCGCCAGGAGGGCCTCCAGGGCCCCCCCGCCGGGCGGAGCCCCCCGTATCGGCGGATCCCCGGACTTGCCGTAGCGCAGGGGATCGAAGGGGCCGCCGGAGACTTCGGGATCCCCGCCGGCGGCAAGGGCTCCCGCGCCGCCGCGCCCGGACCGGCCTGAAGCCGTCCCGCTACCGCGGGTCCACCCGGACGTCCCCGCCCGTCCGCCAGGGCGTCCCGGGCCGGAACGGGCCCCCGGAGCTCCGGGAGCCGGGGCCGCCCCGCGCTCCTGAACCGGGCGCCGGATTCGGGCTCCCGCCGAGGCGCAAGTCCCCTGGCGGCGCACCGCGACACGGGTGCCGGCCGTGCGGGTCCAGCGCGATCCGTCGGACAGGAGGCCCTGCCCATGCGATCCGTCGGACAGGAGGGGCGCGCCCCCGGCGTCGGCCGCTCCGGCTGAAGGGGCCGCGCCCGTTGCGGATCCGGAGGGGAGGATCCCCGAGGCCCGCTCGCCGCCGCGCGGGGGATCGCCCGACTTCCCGTAGGCGGTCGGGTCGAAGGGGCCGGGACTTCCCGAGGGCTCGCCGTAGCGCAGGGGATCGTAGCGGCGGCAGGGGCGCTTCCCTCCGGCCGGGGCCCCGGCAGACGGGGGATCCCCGGACTTGCCCTGCGGCGGGAGAGGGGCCGCCTGGCGGGGAGGCACGGCCAGGCGCACGAGATCGACCCCGCCCGAGCGGTCCAGCGGGAACTCCGGTACTGCGGCCACCCTGGCGGGGCCGGTGCCTGCCGGAAGCTCGGGGGCGAGGCGCCTCTGGAGGGCCTTCTCAAGGGCGGCCCTGCCGGGGCCGTCGAGCGCGGGATACATGACGGCGGCAGCCGAGGCCCTGCCGGAGACGAGCCACACCCTGGCGTCCAGGACTCCGGGGCTTTCCAGGAGCTTCCGCTCGGCCGAGCGGAGCCGGGCGGAGACGCCCGCCCCTTCCCGCCCGTCCAGGCCCAGGCAGTCGAAGCGACCGTCCGGGCGCCGGCGGGCCGTCACCCCGGAAAGCATCAGCCAGCCGTCCGTCGGGCCGCCCGGCTCCGCGGCGGGGGCCGGGACCAGCGCGGCCCCGGCTCCGTCCCCGTCCTCCCCGGACGGGCCCCCGGGGGCGGCGGCCCGCCCCGAGGCGAGCCTCCCCGGATAGCCGGACGGCACGGGCTCGCCGTCGGGACCGAGCACGTAGACGGGGACGTTGGCCACCGGTCCCCCAAGGGTCCCGGGCAGCCTTCCGGGATGCGCCGTCTCGCAGAGGGCGAAGCCCAGCGACTCCTCGGGGCCCCAGGCGTAGACGACTCGGCACTCCCCGGAACCCTTCATCAGCGCCCTCACGGCGTCCGGGGGAAGGCTCGCGCCCCCCAGGGACCTGGCGCCGAAGGCGCAGAGGGCCTTCAGGCCGTCCAGCGGGGCCGAAGCCATGTAGTCGAGCGCCGCGGCCTCCGGGAGCGCGAGGACCGTCGTTCCGGACTCCGCGGCGAAGGCGGACGCCCTGGCGGAGGGGGACGGGCCGTCCGGGAAGCCGTCCGCGCCGGGCAGGAGGTCTTCCGGGGGCATAACGCACGCGGCCCCGCAGGAGAGGGGGGCGAGGATCCCCGCCAGCCCGCAGGGGCCCGCGGGGTCCGACAGGGCCGAGAACGCGTCCCCGGGCCCTGCGGACGCCTCCCGGGCGAGCGAGAGCGCCATGTTCTTCAGCCCGTCGTGGGTCACGCGCGCGAGCCTGGGGACGCCTCCCGGGGCCAGCGCCGCCAGTACCAGGGCGTCCCCGGCCCCGGAGACGGCGGGATCCGGGGCGGGGGCGGCCTCCAGGGCGGGGCCGCCGAGCCCGGCCGCGTCCGGATCCAGCACCGGGACCCCCGGAAGCGCCTCGGCCAGGACCTCGCGGAAGGCGCCGCAGGAGGGGGGGACTAAGGCGCATGCGGGCGCGGCCAGCTTCAGCGCGGCGGAGAGCGCGTCCCTTTCCATGTCCCGGGAAAGCGGCACGGCAGCGGAGCCCGCCATCATCGCGGCCAGAAGCGAGATCGGGTAGCCCGCCGAGCGCGTGGCGCACACCGCCACGCGGAGCCCCGGTCCGGCACCCGCGGAGCGCAGCCCGGACGCCAGGGCCGCGGCGGCGGACGCCGCTTCCCCGTATGAGACGGCCGCGCCGCCGGAGCGCACTGCCGCCGCGGACGGATCGGCTGCTGCGGCGGCGGCGAAGAGGGACGTGAAGGGCCCGGGAGGGATTTCGCGGGCCGGGCAGGCGGCCGAGAGGAGCGCCTTGCGCTTCTCGGGGGCGAGCACCTCCACCTCCGAGACCGTCCGGTCGGGGTCATCCTTCATGGCCCTCAGGAAGATCTCGTAGCCCTGGGCCAGAACCTCGGCCTGCCACGGCTCGAAGGAGGCCAGGCTGAAGCCTATGGTGAGCTCCAAGCCCCCCTCGGACTTCCAGAACAGGGAGAGGGGGAAGGAGTCCAGGCCCTGCGGCGGGGTCTCGGAGAGGCCCGCGAGGCACCTGGGCATCCCCCCAGCGGGCGCGGCGGGCGGCGGGGCGAGCACGTGGTCCGCCGCGGCCCTGCCCCAGCCGGAGAGCCTCAGGATCTCGGGATACGACAGGTGCCCGAGCCTCCCCGTCTCGCCGATCCTGGCGGCGGCGGCACGGGCGGCTGCGGCCAGCGTGGAGTCCGGACCCGCCTGAAGCGGGAAGGGCCTCATGAAGCCCCCGGCGCCCCCCTCTGGGGCAGGCCCCAGGAGGGCGCACTGGGGACACGGGTTCCCGGTGAGCCTGGACACGAAGGCGAGCCACGCCCCCGTCACGAAGGCGTCAAGGTCCACACCCATACGCCCGGCCGCCGAAAGGAACTCGTCGCGCTCCCAGTCCTTGAAGCGGACGGGGACCGCCCGCCTGGACCGGACGTCCCGGTCCGGGCAGCGGGCCACGCGCTTGGGGAGCTCCGTGGGCTCCCCGGCCTCGCGGAGGAGGGCCTCCCAGGCCGCGTCCATCTCGGCGCGGGCGGCCATGGGTGCCCGGGACTCGGGGGGGGGCGGCAGCGCGGGGGGCTTTCCGGAGGCCAGCCCGGCGAGTATCGCGAGCGCCTGGGCGCGGTCGACCGCGCCCATGTGGGCGGAGAGTATGAGCTCGGTCTCCCCGCCGGGAAGAACCAGGGAGTCCACCGCGATCTTGCCCGGACGCCCTGGAAGTGACAGTGCCTCGGCCTGGGCCTTCATGACGCCCCTGGCGCGCTTCTCCGCCGCCCCGGCGGGCTCGGAGGAGAGATCCATCACCCCCAGGACCCCCGCAGAGCCGGGACCCCTGGCGGGCCAGACCCTCACGGGCCGGGAGAGTCCCTCGAAGACGTAGCTGGCCGACAGTTCCGGCTGGGCGGCCAGGAGCGCCTCCAGCGCCCCGGAGATGACCGCCCTTCCCGGGACCTTCGCGCCGCCCGCGGCGGCGAGCCTGGTCCGGAGCTGGCAGACGGCGCCCTCCATGCCTCCGGGGGAGGAGAGCAGGCCGGTCTGGAACGGGGTGAGCGGCAGGACCTTCCTGATGCCCCCCGGAAAGAGCTCGGATATCCTCCGGCGGTCCTGATCCGTCAGCCCCGCCGGCGCCGAGGCCCAGGCGTCCTCGGCCGAGGCGCCGGGCGCCCTGGCGGGAACTCCCGGGGCGGCGGCGAGGGGGCTCGCCGACGGGCGCTCCCGGAAGCTCGGCACGTGCCCGGAGCTTATGGAGGCCCCGGCGGTCGACGGGCCCGTGAGCGGCTCGGCGTCGTCCAGCTCGGAGATGTCCACCTCGTACCCGTCTCCGGCGGCGGAGGCGTCGGGAAGCCCCAGGCCGTCCAGGATGTCGTCCGCGACGTCAATCTCCTCCACCGGCACGAGGGAGTCCGGGTCGCGCGCGGGAGCCCCGTCCGGCTGGGGGCCGGAACCGTCCTCCTCCCCGCCGTCCAGGAGCACCTCCTCCAGGGGCAGATCCTCCAGGGGAAGATCCTCCAGGGGAAGATCCCCGGCGCCCGGCCCGGCCCCCGCCACGTGGGTGGCCGGGGCCGAGGAAGGCGGCCCGGCCGGGAGCGGGACCGCGTCCTCGACCGCGACGTCCTCCAGGGGCACGAGATCCGCGTCTTCGGCGGAAGGACCTCCGCCCGCGCCGGCGGCTGCGACGGCCCGGGGCCGCCCTTCCGGGAACGCGTCCGCCGGGATAGGGGCGGGGGGCGGGCCGGGCTCGTACTCCACCGCGACGTCCTCCAGGGGCACGAGATCCGCGTCTTCGGCGGAAGGACCTCCGCCCGCGCCGGCGGCTGCGACGGCCCGGGGCCGCCCGTCCGGGAACGCGTCCGCCGGGAGAGGGGCGGGGGGCGGGCCGGGCTCGTCCTCCACCGCGATGTCCTCCAGGGACACCAGATCGGCCTCGTCCGGGGAAGGGGCGCCCGCCCCGGCGGCATCCCCGGGGGAAGCTCCGGCGAACGGGGGGGGCGGTCCGGGGGAAACGGCGGGGGCGGCCTCCTCCCCGTCCTCCACCACTATGTCCTCCAGGGCCATGAGCCCTCCGTCCGTCTCGAGGGAGGCCAGGACGGCCGCCGCGGTCGGAACCGGGGCGGGGCCGTGCTCCGCGGGCGGCTCCTCCAGGGCGACGACCTCGACGGGCAGGACGTCTTCCGCATCGGAGGCGGCTTCCGCGTCTGAGGCGTCCCCCGCGCCGGAGGCGGCTTCCGCGTCTGAGGCGTCCCCCGCGCCAACGGCGGCTTCCGCGTCTGAGGCGTCCCCCGCGCCGGAGGCGGCTTCCGGGGCGGCGGCGTCCGCCCCCGGGGCATCGGGCTCGTGCTCTTCGGCTATGTGCAGGCCGTCCAGCGACACCTCCCCCGCCGGCTCCATGCCGGCTATTATGGCGTCCAGGATGGCGTCGGAGCTTTCGGGTTCGGGAGGCGCGGCCGCGGACGGGACCGCGCCAGCGGCGGGCCAAGGCTCCCCGTCCCCGGCCGTTCCGCCGGGGGGCAGGACGCCCTCTCCGGCCGCCGGGAGGACGCCTTCGGCGGGAAGTGCCCCCAGGCCGGGGATCCCCGCCCCCGCGGGGGCGGCGTGCGCCGTCTCCGGCTCCGGGGGGAGCGGCATGCCCGCCGAGGCCTCGGGGGACTCGACGGCGATTTCCGGGAGGGGCCGGGGGAGCGCGACCGGTCCGCGCTGGACGCGCCCCGTCTTGTAGAGCCTCCCGTCGGGATGGCGGACCGCCAGGATGCCGGTGCGGAAGA
>JAISEQ010000254.1 GCA_031264045.1 Deltaproteobacteria bacterium | reverse complement strand
CCTCTATCCTCTATCCTCTATCCTCTATCCTCTATCCTCTATCCTCCAGCATCCATAAATTTTTCTGAAAATTAAAATATGTCTTCTCCCTAAACATGACGTCATTGTCTGTAGTGTTCTCATTGTCATCTAAGGCGAAATGGACGTAACCGTTCTGCCTGATTGCCTCCCCTCCCGAGCAGCCCATCACATGCTGGATCACCAACAGCCCAGTGAGAATGTCGGGGTCATTGCGGGAACTGTCGTTAATGGCTTTGAAGCTAGGATGCGGCCATGAGAGACAAATGCAGCAGATTCGGGAACACGTGATCCCTGAAAACCCTGTACACGGATTTCTCCCGTGCCTCTTTCATTTTCGCCCTTGAAAGATCATCGAACAAGCTGAGTCCGGGAATCTAATCGATTCGGTTGTCCTGAGAGTTTCCTGACATGGACTTTGACCCCGCAGTTATCAAATTTTAACAAATCTCAACAAAAATACGGTGAAAGTCAACAAATTTTTCATTATTTCAAACAGCTTTCACCATTGACTATTTCTTAACATGGGAAATGCAGATGAATAAATGTAAATTTTATATCTGCAGCTTCGTTTAAGATTATCCAGCGCGTAATATGCATCGTTCCAGGATTCCGACACGAAAATCCAGATTCCGGCAGACGGCTTCTGCAGATCTTGAGACAACTGATTTTCCATAAACGTTCCTGATCCATCATGCGGAATGCAAGTTCCGGAGAATCAGCCGACTCCTGCCGCATCCCAGTAAGCATTTCCCGAACTGCTCCCTGCTACCGGTCGGCAAGTCATGTCAATCACGTTCCAATATCGAGCATTACCTGACCGCCGACCTTTCGACAGTTTAGAAAATCAAAAAAACCAACCGTACGGTAATTTTAAATTTTCAATTACACGGCAATTTCAGATATTTATATTATCAAGACAGTGTCGATGAGAGCAACCCGGCACCATCCGCCTTCAAGCTCCACCGAAGGAGCCGATGCAAGTCTGTGCGAATACGTCTACATATTATCGAAACGGCATTCCTGAACAGTCTTTCTAGCATATGTGATTGATTATATAAAATATTTCGATTTTTATTCCCGATCTGGTCCGTCTTATCCAACAATCAGTATAATCAACCAATTTATATTGGGAATCTTTACCATCCAGTACTTATTATAAATTATTGATATGCCTAAACGTAAAAAAAAACAGTGTACTTACCGGTAAGTCTACAATTTTTTATATGTTTTACAGCTGACGTCAATGATTACACGTTCCCTGCGGCGTATAAAGAAAACGGCTGAACGGATGCCGCGAGGAATTCCCGACAGCCAATCAACGAAAAAGAGTTTTGGGCACTAGTTCATGTTCAGCTTCATCGACAGGGAGAAAAACAGATGCGTATTCTGCGTAATATTCTGGCAATCCCCATGGCCGCGGCACTGATGCTGTTAGCCGCCGGGACATCCGACGCCTCGTCACCGGTGACCTTCGACGGGCACCTGAGGCTGCGGTCCTGGTTCTTCGACAACTACTTCAACGACTCCCCCGACTCAAGGGGCCACCACGCCTCCCGCTCCGACAGGTGGGCCGAAAGCAGGCTGAGGATCAACGTATCCTTCATGCCCAACGACATGATAGAAGTCCGCTGGCGGGCCCAGGGCCCCGGCGCGGCCAGGTGGGGCTCCCGGAACCCCTCCGACAGGGCGCTCCACTCCGAGCACTTCTTCGGCATCGTCCGCACCCCCGTAGGCGACTTCTCGGCCGGCCGCGTCAGTTCGGACATGGATTCGGCCGGCCTCCAGACACTGGGCTACCTCCCCGGCTACGGCATGGGCACCCAGTTCTACATATTCGACTCCGACGACGACACCGACGGAGCCATGTACCGCTGGCACTCCGACATCTTCGGCGTGAAGGCGTACTACGCGAAAAGGGCCTCCACCCCCCAGACAGCATTACGCCGGGACACCGATGCCGACTGGGACCGCTTCTCCGTAGAGCCCTACTGGACCTGGGACACCGGCGGAGCGTCCCTGGCGATACAGTACGACAGCGACAAGACCACGGACCCCAACGGCCGCGACAGCCTGAAATACTTCTCCGTCAACCCGGCCTTCGCGCAGTCCTTCATGGTGGGCGAGAGGTCCAAGTTAACATTCCACGCCGAGGCCAAGCTCTCCTGGGGCAGGCGCTCCTTCGCCCCCGGGTCGGCCGCTTCCGGCGACCGCCTTGTCAAAAAGAAGGTGACCGGCGCGGGCGCCTATGCGGATCTCGATCTCGACTACAGCTCCGGCGACGTGGCCCTGGCCGGATGGTGGTTCGACGGGGCGGACGAGAGGGAGAACGCCAACCCCCTCCACCGCAACCCCAAGAACCTTGTCGATCCGGGCACCGCCTTCTATCCGTTCCTCATCTTCTACAGCGCCTACGGCTCCCAGCCTGCAGGCTCCATGGGCCTGGACGGCCGCGACCTTCCCGGTCACTGGGCCGTGGCCCTCATGGGCAAGCAGAACCTGAACGATTGGGTTACGCTCACCTACGGCATCGGCCACTTCCGCCGCTCCGCTGGCTACACCCTGACCGACGGCTCCAGGACCTCACGGACCATGGGCACCGAATACAACGTCGGGCTGTCCGTGAAGCTTCTTGACAACCTCACCTGGGGAACCAACCTCGCCGTCTTCGACACGGGCGGATACTACCGCGACCGCTACGGGCGCGGCATGAACGGAACCGGCCTCGACAGGACCATCTGGGGCTGGGGCAACGAGATCATGTTCAGCTTCTAAATCCCCCGGCGCGCGCCAGCGGGCGACGCGTCTGGAACGGGCAAGTACCCGACCCCACAAAGGGCCCCGGAGAAGACTCCGGGGCCTTTTCGTTTCAAACTGAAAAATGCTTTCATTGGCGATTACTCAAAGTTTAGCCGTTCAAAAAGCATTCATGATTCCTGAACCAAACGTTTTACCGACATGTCGACAGCCGGAATCAATTCCCGCAACAGAAAATAATTCATCATTCAAGTGCCTCTTAATCCAAAACAATTTCCATTTTTTTTCGATTCACGGACAGTGATGCCAGGCACAACTGAAGGATATGGGGCCCGGAAGGATGTGAGGCCAGGGAAGATCGGGAAGCAGGGGAATGAAATCCGCATCCCAGACAAACGATCTTGAGAAAATTTATATATCGCATCTATTTGAACTTGATCGTTGAACTTCACAAGATTTTGTGGTAAATAGTCCAAAGAAGTTCAAGGAGGTGTTTGGCAATGCGAGCGATTGAGATTTGTGCAGGTGCCGGAGGACAGGCTTTCGGTCTGGAACAGGCCGGCTTTGACCATATGGCACTTGTCGAGATTGACGGCGCAGCATGTTCAACTCTTCGTGAAAACAGGCCAAACTGGAACGTAATTGAGGGGGATGTGAAGTCATTCTCGGCGGCTAAATATTCTGGAGTAGACCTTCTTGCCGGTGGTGTTCCCTGTCCGCCTTTCTCTGTAGCCGGCAAACAGTTGGGAAATCATGATGAGCGCGACTTATTTCCTGAAGCAATACGGCTTGCTGAAGAGTGCAATCCGAAAGCTATCATGCTCGAAAATGTCCGCGGCATTTTTGACCCTAAATTCAATAACTACCGCCATCTTGTCAAAAGCAGACTTGAGAGTTTAAATTACTTTTGCACTTGGGAATTAGTAAACGCACGTGATTTTGGTGTTTCGCAACATCGCGTGAGGTCTGTATTAATTGCCCTGAAATCCAGGTATGCAGATTATTTCAAATGGCCTGCCAGCATCGTCGCTCCGCTGCAGTCTGTCGGACAGCTTCTTTATACTGAAATGGCAAGTGGAGGCTGGAAAGGAGCGGACGATTGGTCAAAACATGCTTTCGGCCTAGCGCCGACTATCGTGGGAGGAAGCAAGAAGCACGGAGGCGCTGATTTAGGCCCTACCCGTGCGCGGCTGGCCTGGCAAAAGCTCGGAGTTGACGGAGCGGGAATAGCCGATGCTCCGCCAAATTTCGGCTTTTCCGGCAAACCCAAATTGACAGTCAAAATGGCCGCGTTGATACAAGGATTTCCTTCAGAATGGAAATTTGTCGGACGAAAAACACCGGCATATCGCCAGGTTGGAAATGCTTTTCCACCACCAGTAGCCAAAGCTTTAGGAATCGCAATTTTTAACGCGTTGACAGGCCTAAATAATGCTCAAATAAATTTTACCAGAGGACGAATTAAGATATGATAAAATTGAGTAAAAAATTTTCTTTGAACCTGGTTTTTTTGAACCTGTTGGAATTATTCTTGATTCAGACACCTTAAGGCATGCAGCAAAGAGTGGCGAATGGCTCGACCTGTCATAGAACTTTGCGCAATATATATAATCCCTAAATTTGAACGGCCATGTAAGTATAATTAATATACACGCCCGTAGAGCATGAAATTCAGCTCGTCTATCCGTTCGGAATAGAGATCCTCCAGGCACTTTACCGCCTGGCGGCTCCTGCCGCACTGGTTCTCGCGCTTCCTCCACCAGGCCCGCTGGGAACGGAGGAGATCGTTTCTGTCGATGTAGGGGGAGTTCCTGGCATCGTTGTAGAGATCGGACATCACCCCGTCCCGCATGGACAGGTCGGAGTTGTTGCATATGGTTATCTCGACCGAACTGGTGGCCTTGCGGCAGTCGAAGGACGGCTGCGCGGCGAGGGCGTGAGGGAAGGCCAGATGGACGACGGCGTAGGCCAGGGCCGCCGCCAGGGACGCGCGAAGCATGGCATCCTCCTTCAAGGTGCTCTCAGGAGCGGGTAGGCGGGCGGTTCATCACAGCCAGATCGTAACCTATCGGGCGTGATCATGTCAAAGGGCACGGGATCATGGGGATCATGTGATCATGAGTTCGGCCTTCCGGCGGCCTTCCCGTGTTCGGGACCGGCAACGCGGGGGCAGCATCCCAAACCGTTCACCCGGAAGACGTGTCAAGCCTTACGCGGCCTCGCCGGCCGGCCGGGCAGCCCGGGCATGACACCACCCGGCCATCCTGCGGACGCGGGCAGGACGCCCGGCCGCCGGCCGGGGCCCTGCCCCGGGAAAGACGCCTTCCGCCGTATCGGTTCACGGGACAGCCTCGGTCAGGCCGCGGACGCCAACTTTGCCGTCTTCGGGCCGGACCGTCCGGGCCGCGGCGGACCTGTCCGGCCTCCGGGGAACTCACGATGAGATTTACTGCCGGAACCCCGTCCGCGCGGCACCTCTTCCGCATCCGTGCTGTCCTCTGGCCCCCACCGCCCCCGCGTCCTCACGGACCGCCGTCCCCGGCGGCGCCCCGGCTCCCCGATCTGGCCAGCCACTCCTCGCGGCTCAGGCCGCGCTCCTTGCGGTCACGGTTGAAGGGATCCAGATCCTCGCTTCTGAGACCCCAGCGGACCCTTTCGCACATGGCCTGGAGGCTTGCCGCCTCCTCCGGGCTCACGGCCCCCGCCGCCAGACGGTAGGCCAGGTAGCTGTCCATGACGAGAGCCGTCTTGTCGCAGTAGCGCTGGTTGAAGGAGTGGGTGTCGACCCCCCCCTTCAGGCGCTTCGGAGGCGTCTCCTGCCAGCGGGCCGATGCCAGCTCCCGGGCCGTCCGGCCGTCCGCGCCGGGTTCGGCGTCCGGATCCCGGTCAGGCCCCGTGTCCCCTTCCGCGGCGCCGGCTTCGTCCGGATCTTCAGGAACTTCCGGATCTTCCGGAGGTGAGCCGTCCCCGGGTAACGCCAGGCCCTCCGGGGGAAAACCCCTGAACCTGGCCCCGGCAGCCGCGGCGTCCCGGGCTTCCCCGGTCCGGCCGACATCCGGTTCCGGGACGGACGCGCCGTGGAAGCCATCCCGGGGACAATCCGGTACCGGCCCGGCAGGGCCGACGTTCCCGACGTGCGCGTCCCCGTTCCCCCCGCCATCCCCCTCCCCCTCGACCGGGGAGCCGGGGGAGGCCGCCAGGAGTCCCGATCCCGCCACGGAGAGGATGCTCTTGACCGTGCGGCCGTCTATCCACATGAGAAGCGTCCTCACGGTGGAGAGCACCTTCTGGAGGAAAGCGTCCCTGAGGAAGGCCGTGACCTCCAGACTCCGGGAGGCCCGGCGGAAGTTCTCGCGGAGGTGCCGCTCGACAATCGCCCTTCCGGAACGGCGAACGCTCCCGCAGAGGGCCAGGGACGCCTCCGGCGTCATGCCGGTGCCGACCAGGAGCGCGGCCGCGGGGGCGGAGGCCCTCCTGAACCATCTTTCGGCTTCCCCGGGATCGGTGCGGGCCTTTCGCAGGGCCCCCCGGCTCAGCATACGCGGGTCGGCGAACACCCTGGTGAAGACGTGGCGCATCTCGGTCAGGAGCGGAACGGCGAGCATGGTCCTCAGGCCGAAGAGACCGGGGGCGAGGGTTTCGGGCCCTCCCCCCAGGCACTCCAGGAGGCCGTCGAGCTCCTTCAGGGTGCAGGGGGAGGTGTCGTTCCTGGCCAGGTTCAGACAGAGGCTTCCGGGCCTGTAGGTCCGGCCGGCCCCGGACCGTCCGCTCTCGGCGACAAGGCTCCCGAACTCCCGTGCCAGATTGTCCAGAAAGCCCGCGAGCCCCGACAGAAGCCCGTCCGGGGGCCCCCCGCCCGAATGGCGGTTAAGCGATCTTACGGTGTAGGTCTCGGACAGGAACGCGGCGGCCTCCGCGGCCGTCACAGGTGCCCCGCCCGCTGCCCTGGAGGCGTGGAGGAGCGCGAGCAGGTAGAACCTCCCCACGGGGCCGGGGCAGTCGGAGAGCCGGCCGGCCGCCGGCTTCATAAGATGTCCCTGGAGATCCCGGCAGTCTATCTCGGAGGCGGGGCTGGAGGACGCAATCTCGGCCAGGATCCTTCTTCTCCCCTCGAAGACCGGGGGCGAGCTCACCGATCTTCCCAGGGGCCAGTTCACCACCACGGTGGGAATTACGCCGGGCTTTATGTGCCCGTAGCGGCCCACCCTGCCCACGAGGTTCCTGAACTCGTTGGAGGTGAGGGCCTCAATGGAGTAGCAGTGCCTGTAGCGGCTCCTGGGCCAGGAGATGTTCTCGAGGAAGAGCGCGTCCGCGGGCAGGTTCACGCCGTAGGATATGGTTTCCGTGGCGCAGAGGATGAACGGTTCGCCGGGCAGGGGCGAGAACCTCCTGTACCCGTCCGCCATGAGCCTCCGCGTCTCCCTGGAGAGCCCGGAGAAGTGGAAGAAAACCCCTCGGCTCGCCGCCTCGAGATAGAAGCGCTTGCTCTGCTCCCTGGCCCCCGTCCTGGCCAGGCTCGCCTCCAGCTCGCGGAGGTAGAACCCGTCGTCCACGATGCCCGGCACCCGGCCACGCCCGAAGTCGTCCACGGCCCTCCTCGCGAAGGCGGTGAGGGACACCCCGGAGTACGACGCGTAGATTATCTTCTCGTGGCCCGGCATCCACCCGTCGAGCGAGCTTATGAACCTCGACCCCGCCACGCGGTCGAGCACGAAGTCGTCGGGTGTCAGCTGGCTGTCCGCTATCCTCCCCACATGGAAGGGCCGGCACCTGGCCGAGGGGCTCGTTGGCTGGATGTAGGTGAGAAGCCTCTGGGGCCTCTCGAACACCGACAGGACAAGCGGCCCCCAGCCCGCGGGCGCGATGAAGTCGGGCCGTCTTGCCGCCTCGTAGACGGAATCGGCCCTGGAGGCCGGAAACCCGCCCGCCTCGCCGGGCCTTAAAGTCCGTCCGCCCGCGCCTCCGCCGCCGGGCGGTCCCGGGAAGGCCGCCTCCGAAGGCCCGGGGAGCCTGAGCCCGGGGTAGCCCGCGAGCACCCCCGGCACCGGGATCCCTGCAAAGGAGGCATGCGCCGCGGGTTCCGGCCCGGAAGGGGCGCCGGCGCCGGAGGAGACGGGAGTCGGGGAGGGAACTCCGCCGCCTCCCGCGGCGGCACCGCCCGCTCCGGCATGAGAGGGACCCTGTTGCGGCAGGACGGGAGCCGGCGGCGGCTGCGGAGCCCCCCCAGCGCCCGCGCCGAAAGGCTTCTTGGCGAGGAGGTACGGCGCCGCCGCGCCGGGGTTGTGGAGAAAGCCCGGGCTCAGGCGCTCGGCGGGATCGGCCGAAGGGCTCTGGCCCAGGGCCTCGCGCACGTCGGGGGCGTCCGGGTCCTCGGTACCTATGTCCTGGGCTAGGTGTATGCCGTCCGGGGCGGGAATTGCCGCGAGCGGAAGGAACGCGCTGCGGAAGCCCGGCTCTCCCGGGGAGCCCCCGTCCGCCGGAAAGGGGACTCCGGCGCCCGCGTCCCCCCCGGCGGACGCGGCGGGCGGCCCGTCCATGACCGCGCGGCCGCCCGTAACGCTCCCCCGGCCCGGTCCGGAAGGATCTCCCGGCCTGGCGGCGGCGGGACAGGGGAAGGAGGCG
Organism: Deltaproteobacteria bacterium; assembly: GCA_031264045.1. Taxonomy (GTDB): domain Bacteria; phylum Desulfobacterota; class Desulfarculia; order Adiutricales; family Adiutricaceae; genus JAIRZX01. The sequence continues at coordinate 4,399 of JAISEQ010000254.1, read as the reverse complement.
GAGGGCGGGAAACGGGAAGGGGGGGCGGAAGGCCCGGAGAAGTGGCAGGGGTCCGGGAAACTCTCCCGGCCGGGAGGGGACATCATTTCCAGAAGGCAACGGTCCCCGGCCATGGCCCCAGTGGACAGGCACATGATCCTCAGGGGATCGCCCCCGGTCCTTATCCGGGTCCTGGACTCCGCGACGAGCCTCGCCAGGGTGACGTCCAGGGCTCCTCCCCGGATGCGGTCGCCCAGCATGTGTAGCTCGTCTATGAGCACGAAGCCGAGACGCCCGGTGAGATCGGCGTTCAGAAAGAAGTTGCCCGCCTTCTCGTAGACGATGAACGCCGCCTTGAAGTCGCCCGCGGCAATCCTCCCGTCGTCGTAGAAGCTCTCGCCCGTGGAAACCAGGACGTCGCCCCTGTCCACGGCCCCGGGACGCGCGGCCTCGCGCTCGACGGCCGCCAGAAGCCGCAGGAACTCCAGCGCGGCGTCCTCCACGAGCATCCTGGTGGGCCCGAGGTAGACCGCCGGGAAGCCGCGCTCCGCGCACTCGTTCAGCATGGCGAAGGTTCCGAGGAGCGTCTTCCCCGTGCCGGTGGGCCCGCAGATCATCACGTGCCTGGAGGGGACGGGCCTCCCCTCCCCCACGAAGACCTCGGCGCGGTGGGCGCCCACGGCGTTGTCGAGCAGGCTCCCTGAGAGGACCGGGACCGGGAAGAGCCCGTCGGCGGAGCCCATTATGTCCAGGGACGGCGCCGCGGCCCGGAGCACGTCCCCCCAGCTGGATGACGAGGGGGATCCCTGGAAGAAGCCCCCGGAGGCGGTCCATTTCAGGGGAAGCATGCCGAAGAGCTCGGCCGTGCGCTTCATCCAGGATTCCCCGGGGAGATCCAGCACGCTCCTTTCGAGGGGGTACGGGACCCTGCCCCGCTCCTTCAGCGCCGCGGCCGCCCTCCACCCGGAAAGGGGCCCCGGACCCTGGCCGTCGCCCCCGGCGGAAGCCGGAGACGGCTCCCCCCCGCTGCGCCTTTTGCGCCTGGAAGGCCGCGAAGGGGCGCGGGTCCGGAAAAACTCGGCGTCCGGGGCGGGAAAGAGCCCCACCGCCGGCACGGTCTCCAGCCAGGCGGCGAGCTGGTCCTTCTGGTCGTCCGAAAGCTCCATCGGGGCATGCCCCGCCTCGGTCAGGACCGCCCCCAGAAGCACGGCGGGGCCCTCCCCCTCCAGAGGCGGCCTGAACCGGGAAAGGAGCTTCAGAGGCGCCCTGGCATGGCGCTCGTCCGCGAGAATCGGCGCCAGCTCCAGATAGGACCCGTCCCCTCCGGGGAACGCCAGCTCGACTATGAGCTCCCTGCCCAGGCCCGCGAGTTCCTCCGCCTTGTGCCACACCTGCAGCCCCGCAAGCTCGAAGGGCGGGCCCTCCTCCACAGGGAAGCTCCGGTCCCCCGCCCGCAGTTCGGGCGCGGATTTCAGGAGCGGTACGGTCCTAAGCGACACGACGCTTAGGGAACCGAGCGCGAACGCCGGGTAGAGGACTCGCATGGCATCCCTTCTGGCCGGACGGGCTGGCGCCCGGACGCCGGCACGTATTATACGCCGAAAGCCCGATTTTCCGGAAACGGGGCACGGGTCCGCGGTCCTTCGGAAAGACGGGCATGTAAGGGGGCCCGGCGGCCGAACCGGCTCGGTGAGCGTGAGCGTCGACGCTCGCGGCGGGTACAGCCAGACCGGAACTGCGGAGGAAGCTCCGCGCCCCGCTTCATGCCGTCAGGAGAAATTGCCGCGATCCCGAGATCCCGAGAATTTCACGCCGGCTCCAGGACCCGATGCCTCTGAGTGGAAGACCGGATGCTTCTGTCCTCTCCCGGACGGCCGCGAGAGCTCGTCTCCGCCGGCGGACGTCCGCGAGAATTCGCCTCCGCCGGCGGATAAATGCCGGCAGCCCCACGTCCCCCGGCTCCGAAAGGAAGACGGATCAGGAAAGGGAAGCGTGAGCGACCCTTCCCGGAAGCGGTGTCGGAAAACGGGGTGGCGGCTTCCCGTGCGGGCCGGAAGCGGCCAAGCGGAGAAGCTTCAGCATCTTCCGGAACCGGATTGTCATAAAGGATCTTCAGCAAGGAGCTTCAGCAAGGAACCGGTTGCCGAAACGCGGTGAGGAACCCTCACCGCATGATGCCTCCGAATCCGAAATTGCATTCCGGTTCAGGCTCGGCGTCAGGGCAGAACGCCCCGCACCGCCCCCTGGACGCGCTTTCCGGCCCAGACCGGAGAGGGACGGACGGCCCTGCCCGGGGACCGGGGTTCCGGCACCGTAAAATCCAGAAAGTCGAAGGCGTCAAAGAGAATCATAAACACATGACGGACGCCTCGGGGGGGGGGAGAGGAACGGAAGAGATATACCTCCGGGCACGGCCCAGCATACTGAAACCCTGATTGGCACTTTACGCCCGGCCACATGAAATACCGCCTGAGCGAATGCCAAGAGCTCAAATCGTCTCCAAAGGTCCCGATCCGGCGAAACCGGCGCTCCGCAAAAGGATGATATCCGGCCGGATCTGAAATGGCATGTTCGAGAGCTTCTCCAACACCGTTGTCACCACTTGCCGCAAACCGGCCATGTCAGTCCGCAAAGAAAATCTAAAGCCCGTCTCTCTCCCCTCAAGCCATGATTCCGCCTAAAGCTCCAGCGGGACGCTATGACGGAACGGGCGGGAGGCAAGCCTGCAGATTCCCGAAAATTGGAGTTGCAACCCCAGACAACGTTCAAAAACATATTGACAAAAGATACTCTCTGCGGTAATATAAAATATGTATTATGTCAAGATGCTGGATGATGAGAATTCAGCTTGGGAGGTATAGAACTTGACAGAGTGCATCAAGACGGGTAGTGAAGAAATACGCGCCAGACCATTGTTGCTGGATACCGCCATTTTCTTGGTCTTTATCGATAATAACGCTGTAATGGTCGACAAGACATCTTTAATACGTGATCTTTTCAACAGCCCAACACGCACGTTTTTCCTCTCAAGGCCGAGAAGATTCGGCAAAACCCTCCTCATCGACACGATTAAAAATATAGCCGAAGGACATAAAACTCTTTTCCGCGACATGGACATCGGGAAAGAAGGATCCGGATACGCCTGGGATCCGTATCCCGTCATCCGGTTCTCTTTCAGCAGTTTCCCCCGTGACCCGGAAATGTTTAAGCGCAGGTTTCTTATAACGCTGGACAATATCGCCGAACTTCACGGTCTTTCCATCAGGCCTGCCCAAGACATTTCTGACATCCAGGATATCATTAAGCAAATATCAAAACAGCATCCAGTTGGCCAAAGTGCGAACAGACAGCCATCCATGAACACTTATCCTTTGAACACCGTACTTCTCATTGACGAATACGACTTCCCGCTTCTCGGCAACATCGGCAATCCAGATAAAATTTTTAAGATACGCGAAATGCTTCAGGAATTCTACAGCACCATAAAAGAATGCGAAAACATGTTGCGTTTAACTTTTATAACAGGTATTTCAAAATTTTCAAAACTCTCCATCTTTTCCGGAATGAATAATATTGTCGACATATCTTTTGATCCTCATTATTCTTCCATCTGCGGCTTTACTGAAAAAGAGATAGAAAAAAATTTTCATGATAATATTATTTCCATTTTGCCCGGTATGGAGAAAGAAGGATATTTTGAACCAAATCCTACAAAAAAAACTTTCATGGAAAAACTGAAGTTCTGGTACGACGGCTATTCATGGGATGGAACCAATAAAGTTTTCAATCCGTTTTCAGTTGTAAATTGTCTGTATCACAAGGAATTCAATCATTACTGGTATGATTCTGGAACATCTCTGGCCTCATACAGATACAGTCTTTTGCCGGAGACATTTATCAATTTATTTGCACATAATCTTAAAACAGCTGATTTTAAACCTGTTAGCGACATAAATGCATTGAATAATGAGTCCTTCCTTTTCCAGACCGGATATGCCACTATAGATCAAATAATTAAACAAGGAACAACAAAATATTATGTCCTAAAATGTCCTAACAACGAGATAAGCTTTGCTCTATCACAAACATTCGTACATATTGATTCCCCCTTTCCAGGTCTGCATGGCTCCATAATAGATAATTTTTCACATTTTGTTGATCTGTTCGACATGTCAGACGATGACCAATGTGCCAACATCTTTTCATCATTGCTTGAATTTTCCATACCGTCTCTACACTATCCTGATGAATACACGTTGCAGTCTCTCCTTTTTATCCTCCTGAATATGACAGATTTTCGTGCTCGACGCGAACCTTACTCAGGAGACGGAAGACCGGACATTGTCTATGATTCGCCTTCCGGTTTCTCGACAGTCGTTGAAATCAAATATCATAAGCCCAGACATCCGGAAAAAGTACC
>JAISEQ010000248.1 GCA_031264045.1 Deltaproteobacteria bacterium | reverse complement strand
TGCCTCAGACCTGGTGTGTGAGCACGGACCCCCTGGTCACCAAAAAATAACGGACGTCGTGACCCTTTACATGAACCCGCCGAAGAACTCCGCAGTCATCACGGTCGACGAGAAGCCCGACATCCAGGCCGTCGAAAGGCCCAACGGATACGTCAGGACCAGGACAGGGACAATCATCAGGGGCAAGAAAAGCACCTGCGAGCGCCACGGAACAAAGACCAACCTGTTCGCCGCAGCGGATATCAAGAAAGGAAAGGCGCGGACCAAGACTTACGACCGGAAGAGGCGGGTTGAGTTTGTGAAGTTCATGTATTATGTGGTGAAGTCGGTTCCGGACGCGAGCGATCCGGACAACGGAATCAAGATTCACGTTGTCCTCGACAACTACTGCACCCATAAGGGATGCGAGGAGCGGCTCGCCGGCCACAAGAACGTCTTCATGCACTTCACCCCGACTGACGCAAGCTGGCTGAACCTGGGGGAAGTGTTCTTCGGTAAGATCCAGCGCAAGCTCCTTAAAAATGGAAATTTTAAATCCAAACGGGAGATGCTCCAAGCCATAAGGGATTTCGTGAATGTTCACAACAAAAACGGTATACCGTATCGTTGGCGGAAGAGGGAGGTGAAGGGGACACAACTCAGGAATATACCCACGAACTTTTGCAATTAATCACTAGGATCTTCAGTCTGCCATTGTACATCATGAGATTCATGTCTCAGCCTCCTCATGAAATAATATTTTGATAATTTTTTGTCTTGCAGGGTGTGTTATGGGAATCAACGGTGCAGTCCATCATTTCATGGGCTTCCGTGTGGGGAACGTCATGGATTCGCCGACACCATATCCGTCTCTCATCCGGCTTCGTTTCCGCAACCTGAGGCAATGTCGGCGGTTCGAGCGAATGCCGCCACAGAGACAATCCAGGCCCCGGAGGCAGGCCGTCAAGGGTCCCACGCTCGCCCCGGACACCGCCGAGACGCTCAAGCCCGCCTCAGCCAGCGCCTTCACGGCTACCGAGGATCTCCCGACCGAACCGCGGCTCCGCCAGCAACGCCTGCCCCCTCTCCTCCGGCAGGGCACCTGCCGCGGCGGAGTCTGGCTGATGGCTCCGGCAGATACGCCTTTCACGGCCCCGACCGCCCGTGCCCGACACCCTCCGGCAGGCCGGCCTTTTATTGTCATCGGGGTAAAACCCCTTTATAATGGCCATGATCCTCCGGCTCTCCCCCGTCCCGCCCCCTCCTCGAGACCGGGCCGCCGGACCCCGCGCCTGGAACTCCTGAGGCCGTCCGCCGGCTTTTGGTGCGCCGATCCTCAAGAGCTTACAATTTGGACGATTTTGGGATACAATCTCCCCAATTGGATCCCTTGGCCCCAGGAGCAGGACCTCTCCGTCCCGGCACAGGCCCGGCCGCAGCCCGCGTTCCCCGTCCGGCCCGCCCCGGCCCTCCCGGAGCCCGGCACACAGTGTACCCGTCGGCTTCCCGGCCCGCAGTCCCGCAGGCGCCCGCGCGCCGCACAAGCCCGATCCCACTCCAGCCCCCCCAAAACCGCCCGGCGCCCCGCCGGGGCCCAGCCGCCCCGTCCGGGGGCCCGCCCGGCCAACCCCGCGGTGACCCATGTCCCCCAAAGCCCCCGGAGCGGCCCTTGCCGCCCTCCTCTGCGCAGCCCTGACCGTCTCACTCTCGGGCTGCGCCATGATGCTGAGCGTGCCAGGCGAGAAGATGGCTCCCACGCAGATAGACATATCCGAACTGGGACCGGGGAGCCTCAACACCCCCGTCCTCGACTACAAGTGGGTCTACAACTCCTCCAACACCCATGTCCGCATAACCGGGACCATCATGAACGACACCGACGCCCCCATCCAGGGCGTGGTCGTGAGCGCGGTCCTCTACGATCAGGACGGCAGCCCCATAGCCTACGGCCAGTCCTACCTGAGCACCTCCTACCTGCAGCCCGGAGGCAAGGGGGACTTCGAGTTCATGGCGCTGGTGAAAAGGGAGAAGGGCGTGACGGCCACGAGGCTGGTGGTCACCACCAGGGACACCAGGTACTGATGCCCTGGCCGGGGCAAGAATCCCGGAGCGGGCCCCCCGCCTCCCCGGACTCCCCCGAAACGCCCGAAGCGGCGGGCCGCCGCCGTCCCCAGCCCCTCCAGCATCCAGGCGGCGGCTTCCGCCCGAACGGCGGCATCCCCCGACCTTCCTAGCCAGCAGGTGGCCGGCGCAAGTTCAGCCGCCGTCCCTGCCCTTTCCGGCTTCCGAAAGACATCCGGTCCGCAGGCCTCCCGTCCACGCGCCCCGGCGGCTTCCGGCAGACTTTTCGGAAACGGTCTCCCGGAATCCCCCTTCCCCTCCTGACCATCACGGGCACCCTTCCCGGCCCCGTCCCCTTGCCTTTCAGGGCCGAGGCATGCGCCCCTTCCCGGCCCCGTCCCCTTGCCTTTCAGGGCCGAGGCAGGCGCCCCTTCCCGGCCCGTCCCCTTGCCTTTCAGGGCCGAGGCAGGCGGCCCCTTCCCGGCCCGTCCCCTTGCCTTTCAGGGCCGAGGCAGGCGGCCCCTTCCCGGCCCGTTCCGGACCATTCCCGGAGCGGCCCCGCAGGACCTCGCTTCCCTCCCTGTCCGGCCCCGGGGGACCGAGCCCGTCCCGCCCTTTCCGGCCCCGGGGGACCGCCTCCTCCCGGCCCGTTCACGCCCTGCGGGACCGCGCCCTCCCCGCTCCTCGGCCCACCGGGGCCCTTGCCGCACCGGGGCTCCTTCCCCCAAACCAGAAGCGCCAGGAGGCCCGACCTCCGGCCGAGGTACGCCCTTGATCTTCATAAAGAACACCTCGGAGATAGAAAAGATCCGACGCAGCGGCCATCTGGCCTCCCAGACGCTGGACTACGTGGGCACGGTCATCAAGCCCGGCATGACCACCAAGAAGCTGGACAAGCTCATAAATCAGTACATAACCTCCCACGGGGCCGTGCCCGCCACCCTGGGCTACAAGGGCTTTCCGGCGAGCTCCTGCATCTCGATAAACAACATAGTGGTCCACGGGATCCCCGGCCAGCAGACCATCCAGGACGGGGACATCGTGAAGGTGGACGTGACCACCATCCTGGACGGCTTCTTCGGGGACACCTGCCGCACCTACAAGATAGGCAACGTCCCACCCAACGCCGCGGCGCTCGCGGACGCCACCTACGAGTCCATGATGCTGGCGATAGCCACCGTCCACAACGGCTCGTGTCTGGGCGACATAGGCGCCGCCATCCAGGGCCACGTGGAGGCCAAGGGGTACTCGGTGGTGCGGGACTTCGTGGGGCACGGCGTGGGCAAGGAGTTCCACGAGTCGCCGAGCGTCCCCCACTACGGCAGGAAGGGCACCGGCATGAAGCTCCGGGACGGCATGATATTCACCATCGAGCCCATGATAAACGAGGGCGCCTGGCAGGTGAAGGTGCTCTCCGACGGCTGGACCGCCGTCACCGTGGACGGCAAGCTCTCGGCACAGTTCGAGCACACCCTCCTGGTGGACGGCGCCGGGGCGGAGATCCTGACCGTATCCTCATGAGCGCCGGCCCGCGAGCCGCCCGTCTTCCCGAGGGCCTCCCGCGCCCGGCCGCCCGTCACTGAGGGAGCCGCCGCCGGACTCGCCCGATCCGCCGTCCCGCCTGCCGCCATGCCCCCGATCCCCCGCGGACGCCACGCGCCGCCCGCCCCGGACCCCGTCCCCTGGGCGCGCGCGCCCGAAGACGCCCGCCGCCCCGCGCCGGGACACCCCGGACGCGCCCCGCGAGTACCCCATGCGCGGACACCCCGGACGCGCCCGCCCCATGCGCTCCCGAACACCCCGGACGCGCCCCGCGCGCACCCACGACGGCCTCCCGGAGGGACCGGACCTTGACGAACGATTACCCGGACGAGAGTCCCGAGTCCCTCTTCGAGCGCGGCAAGCGCTTCTACTTCCCGTCCCAGGGCGCGGACCCCGACCCGGAGCTGGCCATGGCCCTGTTCAGGCAGTCGGCCCGCATGGGCTTCGCCCCAGCCCAGAGGCTTCTGGGGATCTGCCTTCTGGAGGGCACCTACTGCCCGAGGGACCTGGACCAGGCCAGGCACTGGCTCGCCGAGGCGGCCTCCCGCAACGACCCCCAGGCGGCGCTCACGCTGGCGCTCCTCCACGCCAGGGGGGAGGGCGCGCCCAAGCGCTGGGATCTGGCGTGGCTCCTCCTGTCCCGGCCCGAGGTGGAGGCGCTCCCCGAAGCGAGGGAGCTGAAGATGAAGCTCAAGTCGGAACTGGTGAACCTCTATCCCGCCATAAACGAGGCCGTCTCCGGCGCGGAAAAGCTCAGGAGGGCAAGGCTCACCCGCCACCAGGCCCGCTTCATAGCCCCCTTCTGGCCGGTGGGGAAGCTGGAAGGCCACCAGGCCGAATACTTCGCGCTCCTCCAGCTGAACCTGGGCAAGATCACCGCCGAGAGCGCCTACGCGGCCATAGCGGAAGGCATGGACGCCTACTACGCCGAAATGACCAGGGCCTGCCCCGCCCCGCACCCCCGCGGGCCCCGTCAGTGAAGGGGGAGCGAGCCCGGAACGGCTCCGGGGCCGCCGGGCCCCGGAGGGCGACTGCGAAGCCCCCGGCGGAAGACGCGCCCCGCCCCGCCCCGCCGGACGCCGGTGCCGGACCTTCACCCGGAGCGGGCCCCGGAGGCGCGGACGGCCCCCCAGGGCAGGCACCGCCAGCACCCCTCCCCGCCCCGGCCGAGACGGGGCTGGAAAAGCTCCTCCTGCACCCGACGAAGCTCGGGAGCCTTCTCAGATGGGACCCCGAAAGGCCTGACCCCCTCTACCCGATCTCGGTGGAGCTGTCCCTCACCAACAGGTGCAACCTGAACTGCAGGTACTGCTCCGACTCCGAGGTCAGGAAATGGCCCGACTTCTTCCACATCTACCATCTGACGCGGCTGTTCGAGGATCTGGCCGGGGGCGGGACAACGGGCGTCACCTTCGAGGGGGGGGGTGAGCCGCTCCTCTCGGAGCTTTTCCCGGAGGCCCTGGAGAGCTGCCTGGGCCACGGCCTGTCGGCAGGGCTCATAACGAACGGGCTCATGCTGTTCGCGAGACATGTCCCGGAGAAGCTCGTCTCGCGGCTCAGCTGGGTGAGGGTGAGCCTGGACGCGGCGAACGAGGCCCAGTACCGGGCGCTCAAGGGGGCGAAGGGCTTCGCGAAGGCCTTCGAGAACGTGGTGAGGCTGGCGAAGCTCAAGCGCGGGCCCGCGGTGGGCGTGGGATACGTGCTGACAAACCTGAACGACGACCCGAGGCTCCTGAGGCTCCTGGCCGAAAAGCTCCGGGACGCGGGCGCGGACTACCTTCAGATCCGCCCGGTGGTGGACCATCCGGAGCTGGAGAGCCGCGCGGATCTCTCCGGAACCTTCTCCGGAATCTCGGGGCCGGGCTTCAGGGTGGATCTGGCCCCCCTTTCCGACAACCTCCCCGAAGGGAACCTCGGGCTTCCCTGCCGGGCACACAGCATCACCGCGGTAATCTGCGCAGACGCGAGGATCTTCACCTGCGGAAGGCTCAACGACAGGCCCTTCTTCCCGCACATAGGGGATCTGGCGTTAATGTCTTCCGCGCCTGCCGACTTCGGCCCGGCCTGGAACGGGAAGCTCAGGAAGATGCAGAACCGCGTGCTCGCCCGGCCCTCCTTCTGTTCCGAGAACTGCCCCAGGTGCCGCATCACCAAGTACAACCGGCTCCTGGACGATCTTCAGCGCATCAGGACCCCGGACTTCATCTGACGCCCACCGGTAACGCCCATGACGCCGCGCGAGAGCACGCCCATCCCGACCCGTCCGACCGCCGCGCGCGGCTCCGCCCGCGGGGAGGGGGGAGGCGCGTCCTGGACCGGCAGCGCGCCCTCCCGTGTTCCCCGCGGCCGCGCGGGCCCGGAGACGGATGTCCCCGCTCCCGGGACGCCGGACCCCGGACGCTCCCGAACGACGGGTTTCCGGCAGTCGACGCTCGCCGGACGCGCGTCCGGCGCCCCGGAGCCCCGCGCGTGAGCGCCAGGGCCGCCCGCAGGCGGTGGACCGGGCCCCCGGCCCGCCCCACGAGGCAGGAGGCCGTGGTGCTGTCGAGAAGGAGGAGCGGGGAGCAGGATCTCCTGGTGACCTTCCTCACCCCTGAGCTGGGGCTCCTGTCCGCCATAGCGAAGAACGCGACGAGGAGCGTGAAGCGCTTCGGGGGCGGACTCCTGGACCCCGGGACCTCGGCCTTCTACGAGTTCAGGATCCGGGGGGACTCGGACTTCGGCCTGGTGGCCAAGGCCGAGAGGGCGCCCGGGGCCTACGCCGTAATCCCCAGGGTGCCGGTCATGCAGGCGCTCGCGGCATGGGCGCTGGAGCTCGTCCGCGCCTTCGAGACCCCGCGCTCGCCCGCCCGCGAATCCTTTTTCCTCCTGAAGGCCCACCTGGCGGCGCTGTCCCTGGAGAGCGGCGCGCCCCCGGCCCTTGCCGCCAGATCGCTCTCCCTGGGCTTCTCGGCCAGGTATCTGGAGACGGCCGGCTTCGGCGCGACCATCCGTGCCTGCTCCGGCTGCGGGAAGCCCCCCGCCACCGGCGAGTGGGCCTGGGACGCCGTGAACCCCAGGGCATTCTGCCCGGAGTGCCTGGCCCTCGCGGACGGAAGTGTCCTCGCCGGGCTCTCTCCCGTGCCATCGGGTACTCTCGCGGCCATAAACTCCCTTCTGCCCGACGTCCCCCCGCCCCTGCCCCTCCCCCGCGAGGAGGCGGCCCTGGCCGAGGCCTACTTCTGCACGCTGGCCTCCTCGGTCTCCGGGAAGGGGTTCCTGAGCAGGATGTCCATGGACCGCTACCTGGAGGAGCCGGCCCGGGAGAGCCGGGAGCAGGACCGTGAAGGGCTCCGGGCCGAAGCCGGCGGCGGGGGGGGAGGCCCGGAAGCCCCAGGGGTCCGCCGGCACGGCCCCGCGCAGAGCCCGCCCCCCCCCGGAGGGGTCCGGGAGGATCCGGCCGGATCCCCCGCCCCTCCCCGCGAGCCGGAAGCCCCTCCGGTCCGCCCGGAGGCGGCGGGTCCGCCTGCGGAGAGCGGGGCCCTCGCGGAAGCCCTGGCCCTCAGGGAGGCCGAACGGTGGGCCGAGGCGGACGCCCTGGCCGACGAGGACGCCTGCGGCGGAGCCTGGCGGGCCGAGGGGGAGGAGGCTCCGGGCGGGTCCGGGCCCGGTGCGGGAACGGGGACCCTTCGGGGCTCCGCGCCCGGATCCCCGGCCTCGGGCGACGGCGCTCCCGGTGCCCGTTCGGCCCGGAGCGGGGCGCCCCCGCTTGCAGATCCCTACGCCCCCCCTGCGGCAGGCATCGGGGACGGCCCCGGAGGCGGCTCCGGAACAGGCGCGCCCGTCTTCCCGGACCGGCCGGAAGACGGCGGCGACGGAGGGGAACAGGGCTGACCGGCGCGGCCCGTGCCGCGCATCGCGCTCCCGGGCGCCTTTCAGCCGGAATTCCCCCGGGCGCCATGCCCGCAAGGAGGCCTTCCAGTTGACCCAAGACGGCGTAAGGATCCAGAAGATCATTGCCGATGCCGGCATAACCTCACGGAGGGGCGCGGAACGCCTGATCCTGGAAGGCCGGGTGTCGGTGAACGGAATCGCGGTGACGAACCTCGGAGCCAGGGCCGTGCCGGGCACGGACGCGGTCGAGGTGGACGGGGCCGCCGTGGGGGCGCCGGAAGCCCTGCGCCACTACATGTTCCACAAGCCGGCGGGGTACCTCACGGCCCTCTCAGACGTGAAGCTGGGCCGGGCCACCATCATGCATTTCCTCAAGAGGCTTCCCGAGAGGGTCTACCCCGTAGGCCGGCTTGACCGCGACGTCTCGGGGATACTGATTCTCACGAACGACGGGGAGCTGGCAAGGCGGCTCATGCATCCCTCGTATCTCGTGCCCAAGATCTACAGGGCGGCCGTCGAGGGGTCCCCCGGGGAGAGGGCGCTGAACCTCCTGCGCTCGGGGAGGCTCATGATGGACGGGAAGCCCTGCGCCCCGGCCGAGGCGAGGATAATAGCCCGCGGCGAGGACCGGGGCTCGGTGGAGCTCACGCTCACCGAGGGCAGGCACCGGCAGGTGAAGCGCATGCTCTCCGCCGCCGGGCATCCCGTGACGGTCCTGAAGAGGCGCTCGTACGCCGGCATCCCCCTTGACCCCGATCTCCCGCCGGGAGGCATAAGGCCTCTCACGGCGCTGGAGATCCGGACCCTCAGAAGAAAGGTTGGCCTGTGACCGATCCCCCCGCAACCGACGCCGCACCCGCCGAAGGCGGAAGTCCGGAAAGCCCCGGAAGCCGCAGCGGTCCCGGACCGGAGCCCGGAAGCGCTCCCGGCGCCTTCCCGCCGGCCGCCGCCCGTCCCCCTGCCGGAGCCTCCGCCCAGGGGTCTCCGGACCTGGAGCCTGAGATCACGCCGGGGGACCCGGAACGGCCTCCGGAAGCCCCGTCGGCCGCCGCACCCCCGCCGGGGGGTCCCGGAAGCGGACGGCCGCCCAGGGGAAGGCCGCTCCGCGGAAGGCCGGCCGCGGCGGGGCCGGCCCCGCCGCGGCAGGAAGCCGGAGCCGTGCCCCGAGGTCCGAAGGGGGCACCTGCCGGGCCGGCAGGCCCCGAAGCCGGAACGGGCGCCGGAACGGCTTCTTCCGGAGGGGGCGCCCCGCCCGGTTCCGGGACGCCGGCTCCCGGCACCGGAACGGTTGCCCCGGCGATGCCTCCGGCGCCCCCCTCGTTGGGATCCGTCATGCTCCCGGAGCCGCCGGGCCCGGCGGGACGGCAGGACAGCCCGGCGCCCGCCGAACAGGAGGCGCCGAACGCCTTCAAAAACCTTTTCAGAGTGCTCAGATCCGCGCCTCCCCTCTCGCTGGAGGGCAGGGTCACGAGGGTGGCGGGGCTGGTGATCGAAGGTTCCGGACCCGCCGCCTCGGTTGGCGAGATCTGCCTGGTGGACATGCCGGGCGGCAGGACCCTGGAGGCGGAGGCCGTCGGCTTCAAGGAGACTGCCATACAGCTCATGCCCATAGGGGACATGACCGGGCTGACTCCGGGAGCCAGGATCAGGGCCACGGGAGGCCCGGCCAGGGTGGACGTGGGGCCGGGGATGCTCGGAAGGGTCCTGGACGGCAGGGGGAGGCCGATGGACGGGCGGACGGCCTTCGAGGCGGAGACCAGCTATCCGGTGAGGGCCATGCCGGGAAGCCCCATGGACCGGGCGAGGATACTGTCGCCCGTGGACGTGGGCGTGAGGTGCATAAACTCCCTGCTGACGCTGGGCCGGGGGCAGAGGGTCGGGATATTCGCGGGATCCGGGGTGGGCAAGAGCACGCTCATGGGCATGATAGCCCGCCACATGAAGGCGGACGTTAACGTCATCGCCCTGGTGGGGGAACGGGGGCGCGAGGTGAGGGAGTTCATCGAGAAGGACCTCGGCCCGGAGGGTCTCGCCAGAAGCGTCGTGGTGGCCGCCACCTCGGAGCAGCCCGCCCTGGTGCGCATGCGCGGGGCCTACGTGGGCACGGCCATAGCCGAGTACTTCAGGGACTGCGGCAAGCACGTGATCCTCATGATGGACTCGGCCACCCGCTTCGCCTACGCCGCGAGGGAAGTCGGCCTCTCCGTGGGGGAGCCGGCCACGACCCGTGGCTACACGCCGTCGGTCTTCGCCATGCTCCCGCAGCTCCTGGAGCGCGCCGGGGCCTGGGACTCGGGGAGCATCACCGGCATCTACACGGTCCTGGTGGAGGGCGACGACATGAACGAGCCCGTCGCGGACTCCATGCGCTCCATACTGGACGGGCACCTGGTCCTGCGCCGGGAGATGGCCGCGAGAAACATCTACCCGGCCGTGGACATCCTGAGCTCGATAAGCCGCCTCATGACCGACATCACCACCCGGGAGCACCGTGCTGCGGCCGCCCGCTTCAAGGACGTGCTTGCGGTCTACACGAAAAACGAGGACATGATAAACATCGGCGCCTACCAGAAGGGCGCCAGCCGGGAGGTGGACGAGGCCGTGGCCCTGTACCCGAAGTTCGTGGAGTTCCTGAAGCAGCCCTTCGATTCAGGGCAGGATCTCGCCGCCTCCGTGGACGCCCTGATGCGGGTGGTGTCGTCCCCGGCGTTGCCGGAACAGGCCCAGGTCGGGCAGGCGGACGCACTGAGGAGGCGGGTGTAGCGGCCGGGCGCGGGCAGGGGACCGGCTTGCCGCCTGCGGGCGGCGGAACTGCTCCGGGGATCCCCCGCCGGGAAGGCGGGGCCGCCCGGCCGCCGGGAACTCCGGCGCCCGGCCCCGCCGCCCCGGGTTTTCCGGAAATCCGCCGGGGATGTTGAAACGGCCGTGGATCTCCATTATTCTGTGGACATGTCCGACTGCGGAGGCCTTGGGCGCCGCCCCGGAGAAAGAGGTGGTTCTTGAGCGCAAATCCGAACTCAGAGGCGCGGGGGGCCGTTCCCGCGGGGGCTCCCGCGCCGCCTCCGGCTTCCCGGACTTCCGCCCGATCGTATGCGGACGCGCCGCGCCGTCCTTCCCGAGGACGGCCGGTCGGGATTCCGCCCCGCGCTTCGCGAACGGCTTCCTCCAAGCCGTCCGGCAGAGCTCCCGGAGCGGCGGCCGCCGCCGTTCTGGCGGTCGCCGCCCTGGCCGCCGGGCTTGCCTTTCCCGCGCCCCTTGCCGCCTCGGGGGGTGAACTGGAGCTGGACGGGGCGGCCCTCTCGCTCCTCTGGGCATTCCCCTTCGCGGGGATGCTCCTTTCCATAGCGCTTTTCCCACTGTTCGCCCCCGGTTTCTGGGAGAGGCACTTCGGAAAGGTCGCGGCCGGATGGGCCCTGGCTTTCCTGCTTCCGGGCATGATCTGGATAGGCCCGGCCGTTACCCTCTACAGCGCCCTGCACACCGTAATCGCCGAGTACGTGCCCTTCATGGTCGTGCTCCTGGCCCTTTTCACCATAGCCGGCGGCATAAGGGTGACGGGATCGCTTGCCGGGACGCCCCTCACGAACCTGGGATTCCTCGCGTCCGGGACGGTGCTGGCGAGCCTCATGGGTACGACGGGCGCCGCGATGCTGCTGGTGAGGCCTCTCCTGAGGGCGCTCGCCACGCGGAAGCACAAGGTCCACAGCGTCATCTTCTTCATATTCCTCGTGGCGAACGCCGGCGGCTGCCTCACGCCGCTGGGGGATCCGCCGCTTTTCCTGGGGTTCCTGAAAGGGGTGGACTTCTTCTGGACGCTCAGGCAACTCTGGCCGCAGACGCTGTTCCTGTGCGGGTCGCTCCTCGCCGTCCACTTCGCCGTGGACACCTTCCTCTACCGAAGGGAAGGGGGCGGGAAGGCGTCCGGAGAGCCCGGAGCCGAGGCTCCGGGGCTGGAGGGCAAGCGCAACTTCATACTCCTTCTCGGAGTGGTGGGGCTGGTGCTGTGGAGCGGGACGGCGGGAGGCGGCCGCATCGCGATCTGGGGGGACATAGAATACGGGCATGCCAACCTCGCCCGCGACCTGGGCCTCCTCGCGCTCGCCGGGCTCTCGCTCGCGACGACGCCCGGAAGCGTCAGGCGCGGCAACGGCTTCACCTGGGGTCCTATCCAGGAGGTGGCCAAGCTCTTCGGGGGCATCTTCCTCACCATGATCCCGGCCATTTCCATTCTGAGGGCCGGGACAGCCGGCGCCCTGAAACCTCTGGTCTCGCTCGTGACCGGCCCCGACGGAGCTCCGGTGGACTCGGCATACTTCTGGCTCACTGGCGCGCTGTCCAGCTTCCTGGACAACGCGCCCACCTACCTCGTGTTCTTCAATTCGGCAGGCGGCGACGCGGCGAGGCTCATGCACGATCTGCCCGGCACGCTGGCGGCGGTCAGCTGCGGAGCTGTCTTCATGGGCGCCAACACCTACATCGGGAACGCCCCGAACTTCATGGTTCGCTCCATCGCGGAAGAGCGCGGCGTCAAGATGCCGAGCTTCTTCGGGTACATGGGATGGTCGGTGTGCGTTCTTATCCCGCTCTTCGTGGCCATCACCTTCCTCTTCTTCCGGTAGGGACGGAGGGGGGAGACAGGGAAGCCGGGCTGGTAAGTTGACAGTGAATCTTGCCTGCCACGAAAGGTCCACCGATTTATTGCGGCGGCGTCATTAATGCAGAATATGAAAATACAGAACTGCAATCCAAAGCAAAATATTCTGCTGTTGCAATTGTTTCTGCCAATTTAAATAAAAATCCATCCTCTCTTCTTCGGTAATTGATATGAATAAATCACTAATCCTTTGTGATGTCAGAGTCTTTGAACTAAGATTAAAAGTCTCATCTTGCCATAATTGACAGTACATTTCCGGATCTCCGTTAATTGCAAAGCACATGGCGAGATCCGGTATTGTTAGATAACTATTTGGCTAAGCCGCACTCAATGCATCTTCCAAATCCTACTTGAAAAAGTATGCTCCCGACTTCACCACCATAAGGTTCGACGGCACCAGGATCAGGTCGGACATGAAGAAGATCAACCGCTCGCAGCTCTTCTCCACCGTCATCAGGAACTTTCTGCCGGAACTCGAGAACTCCGGCTCCCCGCTCCACGCCGAGCTTCCAGACGAACTCAAGAAGAGGTACTGCGCAGAGAAGGACGAGAACAGAAACTTCGCCCTGAAGAGCCGGAAGTTCGGGACCGAGGCTGAGTACAGCAAGGAGGAGGACCTCTGCTTTCTGGTCAACAGGTTCAAGGACGTCCCGGGCGTCTCCGGGCTGAAGTCATACTCCGATGCGGCCCGGGTCTTCGGCGAGCAGTGCGCGGTCGTCGGCAGGAAGAAGATCCAGGTCCGGGGGTTCGAGACGCT
>JAISEQ010000468.1 GCA_031264045.1 Deltaproteobacteria bacterium | reverse complement strand
CGCGCCGCCTCCCGCCGGGCCGGCGTTTCTTCCGGTTCCGCGCGACCTGCCGGAAGGGGAGCCGCCCGATCGCGCGGCCGCGTCCGGACTGCCGGCCGCTCCCGATCTTCCGGCGCCTTCCGGCGCCTCCGCGGCCTCCCTGCCCGGAGCGCCGGATCCGGCGCCGGGACGGGTGATGTCGCCGGGGGTCTCCACCGTGTCCGACACGCGGCCTGCCGGCCCCGCGGCGGCCCCGGGCGACGGGACGGTGCCGCCCTGGCCGGGGGCGGGGGGATCGCCTGTGAGTTCCCGGATCTCCTCCTCGGCGCGGCGCTCGTTCATCTCGGTCCAGGACTCCTCGGTGAGGCGCACGGCGTTCACCCGGGGGGGATCCACGGTTATGGTGACGCCGGGGATCTCGGAGGCGACCGTCACGTCCACCGGGACCGGTTCGCCGTCCCTCACCAGGCCGGGCGGCACCTCGGCCGTGAGCGTCACGTCCGCCGGCACGGGCAGGCGGTCGTCGGGGCGGTCCGCCCGGAAGGACAGGGTCACCCGGACGGACGGGGGGTCGAGCGCCACGGGGTCGGGGGGGCCGAGCTCCCCCGCGCTCCCGGAAGAGCCGTCGAAGAGGAGCGTCACGTCCCTGAAGAAGGACATGGACTTCGTCCGGATCTCGACCGGTAGGTGGGCGGCGAAGCGTTCCGGGGCCGCCCTGAACCATTCCTCAGAATCCGGCGGGGGGAGGGGCATTAGGATCTGGGTGTTGTCCACGTCGGCTATCATCCGGTCGGGGGTGACGAACCGCGTGGAGAGATCGACTATGTCGGCTATCCTGTCCTCCGGGGCCTCGACGGTGGCCGTGGGGGGGGTAATCTCCCAGGGGCCGGTGGGCTGGAGGTAGGTGGCCAGCACGTGCGCCTCGTCGGGAGGCCTGACGGGCACGTCCCGGCGGCGGATTGGCACGGCGGTGATCTTGACCGAGCCGGGGCTGGGCTTGGGGTTCCGGATGTTCCGGGGGAAGGGCGGCGTGACCGTGCCTTCCAGGCTTATCGGTATCTCGTTCGGCCCCGCCTTGATCTGGGTCAGATCGACCGCGACCGTCACCTTCTGGCTGTTGCCGCGCTCTATCAGCTGGAACTGCGCCGCGGTGGCCTCGACGGTTATGACCAGGGACGACGGCAGCTCCCGGCGGTCCACGTAGAGGTTCCTGGGGGAGTCGGAGAAGACCGGAACGGCCGTGATGTCCCTCGGCTGGACATTCTGGCCGGTGAAGTACAGCCACAGCACCACCGCGAAGGTGAGCGAGAGGAGGAGCCAGGGGAGCTCGTTGCGGATGAAGTTCCTCATTTCCGGATCCTCATCTGACCATCTTGGAGGGGCCCTTCTTGGGCTGGGCCTTTATGTGGGCGGAAAGGCCGAGGTTGGCCAGGAGCTTGTTCGTGAGCGATCCCGCCCCCATCATGACCTCCACCTCCCCGTCCTTCACGAGCGACACCAGGCCCCGCTCCTCGGAGACCACCACTATGAGCGCGTCCGTCTCGCGGGAGAGCCCTATCGCCGCCCTGTGGCGGGTCCCGAAGAACTGGGAGCTCGAGTACTCCGTGGGGAGGAGCGGCAGGAAGCACCCCGCCGCCTCGACCCTCCCGTCCCGGAGTATCACCGCCCCGTCGTGGAGCGGGGCCTTGGTGTTGAAGATTGCGAGCAGGAGCCTGTCCGAGATGTTGGCCTGGAGCAGGGCGCCTGCCTCCATGTACTCTCCCAGGTTGACCCCCCTCTCGAAGACGATGAGCGCTCCCGTGCGCTTCTCCGCCATGTAGAAGCTCGCCCTGGTCACCTCCTTCACCGCGTCCAGCATCCTGGAGGACGTCTTCCTGAACCAGAACCTCCCCGCCCGCACGAGCCCCCTTCTTATGTCGGTGGAGAACAGCACCACCAGCACCACGAAGATGTTGCTGAAGAAGATGTTCATTATGTAGTTGAAGGTCAGGAGCTCCAGGCGGCGGGTGATGAAGTACAGGATGGCTATGACGACTATGCCCACCACCACCTGACCGCTCCTGGTGCCCTTTATGAGCCGGATCACGTAGTAGAGGGTGAAGGCCACGAGGAGGATGTCCATGCCGTCCTGCCAGCGCATGCTCTCGTAGCTGTCACTGAATGCCTTGAAGAACTGGACCATGGCGGCTCGCGGCGGATGGAGGGGGCCGGGAACGCATGCGGGCGTTCCCGGGAAGGCCGGGAAGGAGGCTCGGGCCGCCTTCCCGGCTGGGTTCGGAAGATAGGGTACCGTCCCGGCGGGCCGGGCGCCGGACGTCCGGGACGCGTCTTGCCGGCGGCGGGGCGGCCGGGTCAGGGAGAGCCGGGTGCGCGGGCCTCCGCTGACGGACGGAAATGCGGCGGAGGAAAACCGGACGCCGGGGCAGGCGGGCCGGAGCCCGGCCCGGGAAACGGGACGTGAGGACAGGCCTGCCGGAAGCCGCGCGGCGAAACGTCCGGTCCGGCGCGCCGGAGGGCCTGAAGCCTCTCGGGCGAAGGCGCGGAGCGCAAGGTCCGGAACCTGAAGCGGATGGACGGAAGCGGAAGCCTCGGGGCCGGAGGCGGAAGCCGCCGGAAGGAAGCCGCCTGCCGGAAGGCCGTAAGGGGCGGCGCCTGAAGGCGGAGAGCCGAAAACCGCGCGTCATGACCGGACCGTGACGCGGAAATGACGGAAAATTATCGCCGCATGTTGCGGGGCCCGGAGAGTTGTGCCGCCGGGAGACGGGGCCCGGGGCCGCGGCAGGCGAGGCGAGGAGCGTAAAGCGTGAGGCGGAAGGTGAAAGGCCCGAGGCGGAGGGGGAAAAGCGGAAGGCGAAAGGAGCGGGGCGTAAGGTTAAAGGTTAAAGGTTAAAGGATAAAGGATAAAGGTTAAAGGATAAAGGCTTAAGGCTTAAGGCTTAAGGCGTAAGATCTAATTTGTGTGGCGCGGGGCGGGAATCCGGGTGCCGGGGAGGGGAAGTCCTGAAGCCCCGGGCCGCAGTGTCCGGACCAGGGGGAGCTCCGGATACTCCCGGAACGGGGGAAGCCGTCCTGCCTGCCGGGGCGGAGGCCCGTCAGGCCCCGGCGGTTCCCCTCATGACGGCCTCGGCCACGCTCAGGGCTTCCCTGGCCGCCTTCACGTTGTGGACGCGCACGACCCTCGCGCCCTTGAGGAACGATATGGCGGAAGCGACCGAGGTCGCGAGATCCCGCTCAGCCGGGGGGGCGCCGCCCAGGATCCTGCCCAGGAAGGCCTTGCGGGAGAGGGCCATCATGGTGCGGTAGCCCGGCGGGAAGACCTCGGGGAGCCGCCGGACGAGCTCCAGGTTGTGGTCCGCCGTCTTGCCGAAGCCGAGCCCCGGGTCAAGGATTATCCGGTCCCGGGGCACGCCGTTGCGTTCGGCGTCCTTGGCCCTCTCCCAGAGGAACTCCCGGACTTCGGCGACCACGTCCCCGTACCGGGGCTCCGCCTGCATGGTCCTGGGCTCCCCCTGCATGTGCATGAGGACGATGGGAACGGCCCCGTCCGAGGCGATGCGGAAGATGCGCCTGTCCTTGCGGCCCGCGTATATGTCGTTCAGCATCGCCGCTCCCGCCATGAACGATCTCGCGGCCGTGGAGAAGCGGTAGGTGTCCACCGACACGGGGGGGCATCCGGGGATCCGGCGGAGGGCCTCCAGCACGGGGAGCAGGCGCCTCCACTCCTCGTCCTCGGGGGTGGGCTCCGAGCCCGGGCGCGTGGTCTCGGCGCCGATGTCTATGACGTGCGCGCCCTCCGCCATCATCTCCCTGGCACGTTCCGCGGCCTTTTCGGGGTCGGACCATCTCCCCCCGTCCGAGAAGGAGTCGGGTGTGACGTTCAGCACGCCCATTATGACCGGGCGGGAGAAGTCCAGCACGAAGGACCGCCCGTCTGGGACGGTCCAGGACAGGGGGCTCTGAGGGTCCAGTTCAGGGGCCGGTTTCCTGGGTTTCAAAAGCCTGCGTCGTTTGTGTCTGTCCGGAAACATCATCCGCCCTTTCAGCCTGTCCCTTTTCCCTGCCGCTCCGCCGTCCCGCCCGGCCCTTCGCGCCGAGCCCGGCGCAGGACCGGGCTCTCCTCCCGGCCGGCGCCGCCGGAACCTTTCCCGGCCTGCCTAGCCCCGGCGGCTTCCGGAGGGGCCGTCTTCGTCCTCGTCCTCCTCCTCGCCGCCGTCCGGCCCGCCGCCGTCCGCGTCCGGGGGCTTCCCGCCCCCCCCGTTCCCTCCGGGCTTCCCGAAGCCTTTCTTCCTTCCCGGCTTCCGGTCGCGGGACAGGTCCAGGACGTAGTCGGCGTCCTCGCCGGAACCGCCCTCCGCCGCACCGTCCTCCCCCTCGCCGTCCCCGCCGGCGCCCCCGGATCTCGAGTCCAGGCTCTCGCTGGTCTGCGGGATGGGGAGGCCCTCTGACAGTATCGCCTCCCTAGATGCCTCGATGACCTCTTCGGCGTCCAGGGTCTCCTTCTCCAGGAGCAGCTCCGCCAGGCGCTTCAGGACGTCCATGTGGCGGCCTATCAGCTCCTTCGCCGTGGCGTGGCCGCCGGTGACCAGCAGGGTCACCTCCCGGTCGATGCGCTGGGCGGTGTCCTCGGAGTAGTCGCGGTGCTGGGCTATCTCGCGGCCGAGGAAGATCTGCTCCTCCTGCTTGCCGAAGGAAAGCGGCCCGAGGCTCTCGCTCATGCCGTAGCGGGTGACCATGTTCCGGGCGAGCTCGGTGGCCCTCTCGATGTCGTTGGAGGCCCCGGTGGTGATCTGCTCCAGCGCCAGCTCCTCCGCGGCCCGGCCGCCCATGAGGACGGCGAGCCGGGTCCTGAAGAACTCCCTGCTGTAGGTGTACTTGTCCTCGGCGGGCAGGTACTGGGTGACGCCGAGCGCCCTGCCCCTGGGGATGATGGAGACCTTGTGGAGCGGGTCCGAGTGGGGGAGCAGGAGCGCCACCAGGGTGTGCCCGGCCTCGTGCCAGGCGGTGGTCTTCTTCTCCTCCTCGCTCATTATCATGGACTTGCGCTCGACGCCCATCAGGAGCTTGTCGCGGGCGGCCTCCAGATCGCTCCCCTCCACCCTGTCCTTGTCCTTGCGGGCGGCGCCGAGCGCGGCCTCGTTTATGAGGTTCTCCAGATCGGCCCCCGAGAAGCCGGGTGTGCCCCTCGCGACGGTCTTCAGCGACACCCCGGAGGCCAGGGGCACCTTCTTGGAGTGGACCTTTAGTATCTCCTCGCGGCCCCGCACGTCCGGGACCGGGACCACCACCTGGCGGTCGAAGCGGCCGGGGCGCAGGAGCGCGGGGTCCAGGACGTCCGGGCGGTTGGTGGCGGCGATGACGATGAGCGCCTCGTTGGGCTCGAACCCGTCCATCTCGACCAGGAGCTGGTTTAAGGTCTGCTCGCGCTCGTCGTGGCCCCCGCCCAGTCCGGCCCCGCGGTGGCGCCCCACGGCGTCTATCTCGTCTATGAAGAGGATGCAGGGGGAGTTCTTCTTGGCCTGCATGAACATGTCGCGGACCCTGGACGCCCCCACGCCCACGAACATCTCCACGAAGTCGGAGCCCGATATGGAGAAGAAGGGCACTCCGGCCTCGCCGGCGATGGCGCGGGCCAGAAGCGTCTTCCCGGTCCCGGGAGCGCCCATCAGGAGCACCCCCTTGGGGATCCTGCCCCCCAGGCGCACGAACTTCCCCGGCTCGCGCAGGAAGTCGATTATCTCCTCCAGCTCGCTCTTGGCCTCCTCGATGCCGGCCACGTCCTCGAAGGTCACCTTCTTCTGCTCGTCGGAAAGCATCTTGGCCCGGCTCTTGGCGAAGGTCATGGCCTTGCCGCCGCCCTGCATCTGCCGCATGAAGAAGAGGAACACCGCGACCAGGAGGAGTATCTGCAGGAGGCCCCCCAGGAAGGTGTACCAGTGGGTGGAGGGCGGCGGGGCGATGTTCGTCTTGACGCCCTGCTCGCGCAGCGCCGGCAGCAGATCCCTGTCGTAGGGCATGTAGGCGCTCATGCGCCTGCCGGTGTCCTTCATCACCACCACTATCTCGTCAGCGGTGAGCGTCGCCTCCTGGACCTCGCCCTTGGAAATTGAGTCGAATATCTGGGAATAGCTCTGCCGGGACGCCTCCTCCGCGGGCTTCAGGAAGTTGAAGAACCCTAGGATTACCAGGACCAGGAGGGCCCAAATGAGCAGGTTGCGGGAATTCAAGGGAACTTCTCCGGCTTTGATGGGTCGGCGCCGCGGCCGTGCGGGCCGCGGACCCCCCCGAGGAAGGGCAGGGCCCGTCCGGGGACATGAACAACTTTGTTTTTATACGCTTAACCGGGCGCTTTTTCAACTTGCGGCCCCGCGCGCGGACGCCCGCGCAGCCCCTCGGGCCGCGGGGCCCGGACGGGAAACGGCGCGGGGCGGAGCTCCGGAGCGTGCCCTTCTGGGCGCGGCGGCCGGGCCGCCGGATCCGGGGCTCCCCGTCCAGGTTCCGGGCCGCTGGCGGAGACGGCGGCCCGCGGGGCCTGCCGGTTTCCAGGGCGCAGGACTGGCGGCCTGCCGGACGCGGGGATGGCGTCGGGGCGGCAAAAAGCCCCCGGTCGCCCGGAGGGCCGGTCAGGGCCGTACCCGGGCGGGCAGCGGGGGAGCGCGTCCGGCAGCCCGGGGCTTCCGCGAAGCCCCGCGCGGGCCGGGCCGGCGCCGGAGGCGGGCCCGGCCGCCCGGGGAAGGCGTCTGCAGGCGGGGCGGCGCTACATCAGGCGGTAGGTGATGAGGCCGTGGGTGGGATCGTAGGGGGACACGGCGACCTCGACACGGTCGCCCAGAAGCACTCGGATTTTGAACTTCTTGAGCCTCCCGGAGAGGATGGCCCGGATCTTCACGCCGTCGACGGTCTCCACCTCCATGCGCCCGTCGCCGTAGGTGTTGGTGACGCG
>JAISEQ010000121.1 GCA_031264045.1 Deltaproteobacteria bacterium | reverse complement strand
GGAGGCCAATGCCTCTCCTGGCTCGGCGGGGGGGACGGTCTCGGCGGTCGCGGCCTGGGAGAACGCGACGGCGGCGGTGAGGCAGAGGACGGCGAAGAGGAGCTTGAAGGGCATGGGATTTCTCCTTCGGGACAGGTTCAGGGGCCGACCGGTCATGAGGCTTCCGCGTCCGGGGGGAACCGTCGCAGACGGAGGAGACAGGAGGGCCAAAACCCGGCTCGCTTGCCGGAGCGGAGGGCTGAGCCATATCGCCCGAGGAACCCGGACGGCACGGGGCATCTCTGCGGGCCCGGCGAGGGCCGCGCCGACCGGCTGTCCGGAGGGCGTTCAGCGGCTCAAGTCATTTGGCTAACGACAGGGTCTTATAATATACCCGGATTTCCTTCCGGGTCCGAGGCCCCGCGCGAGCCTGGCTCCGCAGCGGGTTCGGCCGGATCGGAGGCCGTGCCCGTGCCGGGCTCCGCCTCGGGATCGGCCGGATCGGAGGCAACGCCGGTTCCGGGCTCGCCTGGGGGTGCGGTCTGGGCGGTCGCCAGCTGGGAGAAGGCGACGGCGGCGGTGAGGCAGAGTACGGCGAAGAGGAGCTTGAAGGGCATGGGATTTCTCCTTCGGGCCGGGTTCAGGGGCCGGTCGGTCATGAGGCTTCCGCGTCCGGGGGGAACCGTCGCAGGCGGAGGGGACAGGAGGTTTCCGGGAAGGGCCAAACCCCGGCGCGCTTGCCGGAACGGAGGGCTGAGCCATATCGCCCGAGGATCCCGGACGGTTCGGGGCATCCCCGCGGGCCCGGCAAGGGCCGCGCCGGCCGGCGGTCCTGAGGGCGTTCAGCGGCTCGAGGCATTTGGCTCCCGAAAGGGCCTTAAAATATACCCGGATTTCCTTCCGGGTCCGGGGCCCCGCGCGAGCCTTGCTCCCCGGCGGGTTCAGCCGGATCGGAGGCCGCGCCCGTGCCGGGCTCCGCCTCGGGATCGGCCGGATCGGAAGCCGCGCCCTTTCCGGACCCTGGCCGGGAGCTCGCCGTCCGCCTCCTCGCGCTGCTCCCCCACGAACCTGGCCGGGAGCCTGAAGAAGCCCTCCCGGCATATCCTCGGGTCGTGCCTGGACTGCCCGACCGGGCAGGATGCATCGCGGTCCATGGCCGCGAGCCTGTCGCTCATCTGCTCGGGCGTCTCGCGGCCGGCGGCGCCTCGGCCGACCTGCCGGGTCCCGTCGCACCTGTTCCTGAGCTCCAGGTCCACATGGCCGATCCGCTGGGGGGGGGGGCGCGTTCCCGAACTCCCTCGGAAAGGCGGAAATGAACGCCCTAAAGAGCCCGTTCCTGCTGATAATCCTGATGTTTGGAGAGGACGCGCGTGGCGTCGAGGCGGATAAAGGCGGTGTCGACGTCGAACTCCTTCACCGGGGCGGGAGCCACCGGCTCGTTGGCGAGCCTCGGCCCGCCGACGAAAATGAAATTCCTCCAGAAATTGGAGTACGTCTCCTCGCGGAACATGACGTCCCTGCCGGCCGGGCTGTCCGGAAGGCCGGAGGCGAGCCGGACATGGCGGTCGCTCCTTGCAGCTTCGATGGTCCGTGCCGCGGTCCGGTCGTCCATTTCCCGCATAAAGCAGAGTGCCGTGAGATTTATGGGGTTTATGCGGAACTCCGGCAGTTCAGGGCGCGGTGGCGGCCGGACACCTTAAGCGCCAGCTCTCCAAGAATCAGGAACCCGAACAACGAGAACACGAACAGCGAAAAGAAGTTGTACGGGGAATCCTCAAATGCGGCGCTCCGCCTTGTTTTCGATGGGTCATCGCAGGCTCCGAGACCTTTGAGCGGACGAATGCGACAGTCAGGACAGTTGGCTGGAAAAGGCTTAAAACATCCACAATTATTGGTTTCTGGAGGGTATGATGACAGTTAGATACCTATATGCCTACCTCTTTATGCCTATCAACACTCTTCTTTTAATCATTTATCTTAAAATGATATATTATATGTATTTAGCTCAATAAAAATATCTTTATGCTGTCTTATAACTATTATAATAGAGAATAGATCCAGAATCATATTTCAAATTCTGGCTGCAGCAAAACATCAATACCTCCACCGGTGTACGTATTCTGCAGCACCGGTGGAGGATGCCGGATGGGGGGAAGTTTTTACCTTGGCTTTACCGGTTTCGCCGCCTGTGAACTGCCTGCCGGGTCGGAGGACCCGCGCGTGCCGGGCTCGGCCTCGGCTGCGGAATCGTCCGGAGCGGAGGCAACGCCCGTTCCGGGTCCGGCGGGGGGATCGGCAGTGTCGGAAGCCGCGCCCGTTCCGGGTCCGGCGGGGGGATCGGCCGGGGCGGAGGCGACTCCCGCTCCGGGCTCGCCGGAAGGGTCGGTCTGGGCGTACGCCGTCTGGGAGAAGGCGACGGCGGCAGCGAGGCAGAGGAGGGCCAAGAGGAGCTTGAAGGGCATGGGATTTCTCCTTCGGGCCGGTTCAGGGGCCGGCCGGTCATGAGGCTTCCGCGTCAGCCGGAAACCGTCGGAGGTGGAGGGGAGCGGAAGGTTTCCGGGGGGGGCCGAGCCCCGGCACAGCTTCCGGAGAGGCGGGCCGAGCCAAATCGCCCGAGGATCCCGGCCGGCACGGGGCATCTCTGCGGGCCCGGCGCGGTCCGCGCCGGCCGGCGCGGTCCGGGGGCGTTCAGCCGAACTGCTGACCGCAAGCTCAGAATCTGCCGACGGTCAGGGCTTAAACCTCTCGGGATTGCCTGCCGGATCGGAGGACCCGTGCGTGCCGGGCCCGGCGGCGGAGTCTGCCGGATCGGAGGCCCCGCCCGTTCAGGGCCCGGCGGCGGGATCGGCCGGGGCGGAGGCGACGCCCGCTCCGGGCCCGCCGGAAGGGTCGGTCTGGGCGCACGCCGTCTGGGAGACCGCGACGGCGGCAGCGAGGCAGAGGGGGGCGAAGAGGAGCTTGAAGGGCACGGGATTTCTCCTTCGGGCCGGTTCAGGGGCCGGCCGGTCATGAGGCTTCCGCGTCAGCCGGAAACCGCCGGAGGCGGAGGGGAGCGGAAGGTTTCCAGGAGGGGACGAGCCCAGGCGCACCTGCCGGTGAGGAGGGCCGAGCCATATCGCCCGAGGATCCCGGACGGCACGGGGCATCTCTGCGGTCCCGGCGCGGTCCGCGCCGGCCGGCGGTCCGGGGGCGTTCAGCCGAACTGCTGACCGCAAGCTCAGGATCGGATTTTCCCGCCCATGATGTACCTCCAACCCTCGGGATTTCCTTCCGGGTCCGATGCCCCGCGCGTGCCGGGCTCGGCCGCGAGATCGGCCTGATCGGAGGCCCCGCCCGTTTCGGGATCGCCGGAGAAATCGGCCGGGGCGGAGGCCGCGCCCGTTCCGGGATCGCCGGAGGGATCGGCCGGTGCAGATGCCGCGCCCGTTCCGGGTTCGCCGGGGGTGGCGGTCTGGGCCACCGCCGCCTGGGAGAACGCGGCGGCGGCCGTGAGGCAGAGTACGGCGAAGAGTAGCTTGAAGGGCATAGGATTTCTCCTTCGGGCCGGGTTTCGGAGCCGACCGGTCATGAGGTTCAGGCGTCCGCCGGAAACAGACGCCGGCGGGGGGGGGGCAGAAGGTTTCCCGGAGGGCCGAACCCGGACGCACTTGCTGACGTGAAGGGCGGAGCCATACGGTATCGCCCCCGAGGATCCAGGACGGCGGGAGCCATCTCTTCGGGCAAGGCGCGGGCCGCGCCGACCGGCGGTATCCGGGGCGTTCAGCGGCTCTTAATCAGTTGGCCAGCGAAAGGGCTTGGCCACACCTTGATTGCCTTCCGGGTCCG
>JAISEQ010000120.1 GCA_031264045.1 Deltaproteobacteria bacterium | reverse complement strand
CGGCGGAAGGGGCCGGATGTTGGCTGTAGGATGCCGAGGCCGGTGAGGGGAGGGTTTGACGGGACGCGCGGCGGGGGGGGATTGAAGGTTGTCAGTCGAGGGAGATGGTTCGGTGGCGGCGGCGGTGCGTTCTGCGGCCGGGGAGGAGGTTTTGCGGGATCTGGGAAGAGGACGGGGAGAGGGGGCTGGCCAGGAGGAAAATCGCCGCGGTCCGGTGACGGAAGACGTGCTTGGGGAAGGTGGCATGGCCGGGGAGGTCTCGGGCCGTTTGTTTGGCAGGATGGGACGATTGCGGACGGCGGCGGGAATTCTTCGTTAAGGGCGGCATCAGTTTCGTGAGTCCGGCAGTCGGGAAGGCGGGCGCCGGTCCTGGCTGCGGGGAGGATGTCGAAGCCCCCAAACGGTGTCGGTCAGCCGGATGCCCGCCGCCGCCAGCGTGCTGCCGCCCCTCCGCTCTCCCGTCTCTGAAACCACCTTTTGATATATCGTGCGATGCGTGGGCGTCATGGGGAGACGGGCGTCAGGGTCGGAAAATCAGAGTTGCATTCTCCCCTCAAGATTTCCGGTCTTACAGGGACCGGATCGGGAAGCTTCCGATATCGAGGAATACGGTGTTATGTTGCGGGGTAAGAGATTGTGGGGGTGAGGATGAGAAAAAGAGGAGAGGACAGGTGAGGTGAGGTGAGGACAGGTGTGAAGAGGCGAGGCGGGTGAGGAGAGGTTGACTGACAGATCTTCGTAGCAAGAAAAGGCCTTGCGGTCAGGCCTCATGACGATGTTTCTCCGGAGGATAGAATGGGATTTCGTTAAAGCCATGAGATTATTCTGCTTTTCATGATACATCTGATAATATGAACATTATAAATGATGTGCCACATACTGAAACGGATATTGAATGACCATATCTGGAAAATTTTAGCAATTGACTGATATAATTTTTTGGAAAAATATAAATTGAATTTTCCTTGATTTGATTTGTGTGAATTCGCGTCTCGCTTTCAGTTAAAATTCCATGGGTAAGAGGACGATGAGAGTCATGTAGCGTTAGGGGCTGAAGGCCGCCTGTCTCGGGTGAGCAGTTATCTGCATAGAGCGATCCGGAAGCCGATCCGGAAGCCGATGAGAAAGCGGAAAAGTGCCGGACAGGCGACGGCGATGAGCTTTCGTCTTGCGAGATCAGTTCTGGCGCGCGTTTGACTTTCATGACCGTCCGTCCGCCATCAGGAATTTTAATACGATATCGGATCTCGCTCCATCCGGAAAACTTGACTTTGGGGACATATATCATCAAACTGCAGAAAGTTGCCAAACATGAAATGAAAATATTTTCCTTTGAATAATGATATGACTGTTTATAAAAAGGTGAAAATATAAAAGGGAATTGCATTTATGTTAAAATTCCATATAGTGAACATAATAACGCAAGAAAATATTTTAAATCGTGGATATATTGAAGCGGTTTATGGATATTTTGATAAATAAAATATTTTAATTCACAGGCCTCATTTGTTTCGGCTCTGCGGGAGAGGCCGTCCAGGCTCGGAGGAGATGAACGGCCGTCCCCGACGACGCGGAACCCCGGCGGTCTGCGGCGGGGACATCGGGGCGCGTCCGTTCGTCTTCCGGTCAGTCTTTCCCGGTTTCCGAACCGCCCGTCCCGGTGCCGGGCGGGCGCTCGAGGGAATAGCGTCTTCTCAGCGGGTCGCCCACCCTCTCCGGTTCCCTGGCCATGGGGACTGGCTCCATCGACATGTCCAGCGCGTCGACGGCGAAAGACATCCTTGCGTGAACCGGTGCGGCCATGTGCCTCGGAGGTTCCGGGCGCCATTCCACGTGGGCGCGCGTCTCGGGCGGGGTCTGGGGGATCTGCTGGAGCGGGGGCATGCTTCCGGCCTTCTGGTCGGGATACCTGCGGTACACGAGACACCATGCCGTCCTGGGGGTCAGGATCCCGTGGCGCAGGGCAAGCTCGCGGGCGTCCCCGGCGGGGTCGGGGCTCTGACCGGACCCCGCCGCGCCCCGGCGGGATCCATTCGGGAAGCCCGGAATTTTCCGCTTCGGGCCTCCGCGCGCGGGTCCGGAGCGTCCGCCCGCTTCGGTCTTGTCCCGCGTCCCGGGTCCGCCGCCGTCCCCAAGGGCGTTTTCCAGCGCCAGCACGCGCTCGCGCGCCAGGAGAACGGGCAGGCCGGTGTCGCCGACGGGCTCCGGGGCGCCCGCGTCCATGCCGTCCCCGCCCCCTCCGGGGTAGCTCCAGGCGAGACCCGGCGATTCGTCCGGCTCGTCGCGGTACACGGCCCACACGGGGCACGTGAAGTCCGGGGCCAGCGTCAGCGGCGCGGGGGAACTCCATATGGGGGCGGCGCCGCTCCAGCGGGTGGCCGCCGAGATGACCGCCCTGGTGCCCGTGAGCCTGGCCAGCCGCCTCGCGCAGGCTCTGGCATCCTCCGCCGGCGCCGAGGAGATGGAAATTCCCCCGCGCCCCGCCGAACGGGCGAGGCTCCGGAGATGCCCCGCAAGGGGGCTGTGGCCCAGTCCCACCGCGAACAGCCTGGGAGAAAGCTCCCTTGCGGCGTCCGTCATCGCCCGGAGGCCCGATTCCAGGCAGTCGGTCAGAAGCACCAGGGCGGGAGGCCCGTCCGGTCCGTCCCCCATGGCCCCGGTGAAGGCGCGGAGCGCCCCGGCCAGGCCCTTCTCTCCCGAGGGGCCTATGCGCGAGAGCTCGGCGCGCAGGCGGCGCCGGTACTCGAAGAACGGCTGCGGATAGTCGGCGGGCGGGTGCTCCTGCCTGCCCCCCCCGCCGGGGAGCCCCCCGCCAGGGGGCCCTCCCTTTCCCGGTTCCGGAATGTCATGCCCGTGTCCGGAGCCGTACTGCCCGTCCCGCCAGGAGCCGTCGGCCATGAGCTCCGCCAGGCCCATGGAGTTGAAGACCATGACGGAGATATCCCCCCTCCGGTCCCGCAACCGGGTCAGTGCCTCCATGACGATTTCGCCGGCCTGGCTCCACGCGGCCCCCTCCATGGTGGAGGAGGCGTCGAAGAGCACGTTCAGACGCGTGTCGCCGGCTCCCTCGGGGATCTCGGGGCGGAAGAGGGAAAGCGTTCCCCACGTGCCCTCGCGGGGGTTCAGGAAGCTGTAGGCGCTTGCCCGTCCGGGAGCGTCGGCGAGCTCCAGCAGGAGCACGAAGTCCCTGTCGGGAAGCGAGCCTCCCGCCGTGCGCACCAGGAGACCCTCCTCGCCGGCCTCTGTGGAGGTCACGTGGCTCGGGCAGCAGACGCTTGCACCCCGCCCCAGCCAGGGGACCCTGATCGCGACCGAGAGGGGGTATCCGGCTCCGGGGGAGCAGAAAACGGACTCGTGGATACGGAGCTCGCCCTCCCTGTGCATGTCACCCGAGCGGGGGGCCAGCACCGTGGGTATGGTGATCCGCGCCGCGGCGCCCTCGAAGCCGAGAAGCTCCGTCATCTGCAGATCCGTTTCGGCCTCGTCTCCCGGCTCCAGGTTACCGATGCTCAGGGTGAGGATCCCGGGGGACGACTCGCTCAGCATGACGGGGGTGTCGCCGTCCGCGATGGCCTCCTCGTAGAGCTCCTCCGCCGCCTCGCGGGCCATGATCCTTCCCGCCAGGGCCTTGCCGTCCACCGTGGCGCTGAAGCCCGTGAGCCCGGCCTCCCCCGACACCGGGAAGCTGTAGGACGTCTCCAAGCTTATCCCCGTGTCGTTCCGGTAGCTCTGGCGCATCACCGAGCGGTACAGGAAGCCGTCCACCTCGCCCTTGTGGGCGATCCCCTTCAGGCATACGGGCAGTCCTTCGGTCTCGGGCGATGACCCCGAAGGAGGGGACTCGGACTCGTTATCGTTTTGGATCATTGGCTTCGAGGGGACGGCTCGGGGGATCAGGGCGATCGCCCCGGCGGCGAGAGGGCTCAGGTCGGCAGTACCCGGTTCCGCAGGTCCGGCTCCCGCATGGGCCTCGGCTACGGACGGCGGAAGGCCGCTTAAGGCTCGTGTGCCGGGCCTGCGGACGGGCGGGGGCCCGTGAGGATGAGAGGCTTGTCCGGCATTATAGACCCGGGGGGAAGATTTGGCCAGGGCCGCGCGTCCCCGTCCGGCTCTAGCCCCGCCGCGGCGGGGCGCGCTCCCCGGCCGCGGGCCCGTTTCGCGTATCATGGCCCTCCGCCTCCAGACGAAGCCCCCGGTTCCGTGCCGTCACGGGACATTCAATGCCCGTCGGCCCCGCCGCGTGGGGGATCTGGTGCAGGACAGGTATCCCCCGATCTTTTATGGACTTCGGCCTTCGCGAGACGGGGCGGTTCCCCGTCCCCGGCGTGACGAGCCTGCGGCTTAAGGCAAGAGTCGGCGACTCGGCTCCCGGGCCGAAGGCGCGGGAGAGGAAAAGGTCGCAGAGTTCCCGGAGCCCGGGCGCGGGGGAGGTGAAGGTCGCAGAGTTCCCGGAGCCCGGGCGCGGGGGAATGCCGGGGGGCGGAGCGGAGGATCTGGCCTCCGTCCCGCCGTTAAGGGTCCAGGCGAGCTCGGCCGGGGAGTCCGGAGTGTCCCGGATGACGGCCCGGGAGGAGCATGCCTCCCAGGCGGCGAGCGAGCCGGGCGGCGGCGGTGGTTGAGGACGGCTCCCGGACCGCCCGATCGGTCGAGCCCGACGAGGTGGTCCCGGACGCGGGCGTCATCCCCGTGCGGTAGCCGCCAGCGGGCGGAAAGGCCAGTTTTCCGGGGTGAACCTGGGAACTTCGGGGCCGGCTCCCTGCTTTTGGGATCAACTCAAGAATTGGTGTGCAGTCGTTTAGCAGGCCACAAAAATAGAATTGCAGGCCTGTGAAACGGCTCACGGGAGACCCCATAACGGTCATAATGCCTGAATTGCGGTAGATAGTTCCGAAAACGGCCTCGATAACCCTGAAACATGAAGCGATAGGCGGAAATGAGGCCTTTAAAGTCCGGAAAACGGCCTGTTCATCTTCAGACGATGCCCGGAACCTGAGCCGCCGCCCCGCACGGGCAGGCCGCCAAAATGCGGAATTTGGGTGATTTCGGGGATATGCCCGCCCGGGGGACACCGTTTCCGCCGAAAACTTCGGCGGAGGCTCAGGTGAAGTTGAAGCAACTTCTCGGCTTTGGAAATTCCGTGCGGGATAAGCGGAGCGCCGCCGTCATCAGGGGGGGCATCGGGGGACTGCGGGGGACTTTAGCTTTAAAAGCAAGGAGATTTCCTGAGCAACTCCCAGTTTCCTCAGGAACTGGAAGCGACTTTCGGGATATGGATGCGAGGTGAACGAAGTGCCGGTTTTTCTGACAGAATGAAAATGAAGGCGGACTGGCGACTTTGTCTGGCCCTGTTTCCTGGCGTCAGCGGTCCGGAGGCAGGTTCCATGTTCACGGTGCGAACCGGCCAAAAGGTCATGTTCGGGTTCCGGCAGCGGTTCGGAGCTCCGACGCTGGGCAGGCTCAGGGCGACGGGCATGTCCGGGCCCAAGGTCGGAGGCGGTGTTGTTTGTCCAGTCATGGCGATCCGGATCCTGATGCCAGTCCGGAATAGTGTCGGTACTTTGATCTTCATATCTGTCGGCGCAAGGACTTTCCAAGAGAAAATTGACGAAGTCTCCGGGACATGGGGCGGCGGCGTTCGGGAGAAGGTTCGCGGCAGGTCGCTGGCCGGACTGTGAAGGCTTCGGGAGGCATCAGAAGGAGGTAGGTGGGTACAATGGCCGTAAACGGCGGAAACCGGTCTCGGGAGAAAGTCGCGCCCGAAAGCCTTCCGGCAGCTGTCTTGCCCGAGGCGGAAGGTGAGGGAGGAGGTTCCGCGCGATTTCAAACTTGATTCCACTGTAAAAACCTCGCCCCTCCCGGGGCTGGCCGACTGCACATCGAGAGGAAGGTGCCTCACAGACCCCCTGAGACACGCTCGACAAGAGTGTATAAGTCAATTGGGGCGC
>JAISEQ010000370.1 GCA_031264045.1 Deltaproteobacteria bacterium | reverse complement strand
CGCCTCCCGGCGACGGGTGTCCCGTGCGCCCGTCCTCTGCCTTCGGCCCGCGGGCGGGGCGGCTCCGGCGGACCTTCCGGGAAGAGGATCCCGGAAGCGGCGGACGGGCTCCGGATACGGGCCGGTTAAAGCGAAGCCGGTCACGTGGAGCCCGGAGCCCCTTCAAAGCCGGAGCGTCGGCGGGCGCCGGAACTTTCCTGCCGAAGGGCCTGACCAGGCACCGGCGCCTCCGCAGGACAGCGGTTTCCGTCGGCGCTCGCGCGTCATCTGACCGGCGGCGGTCCGGGAGGATCCGGTCTCCTTCCGAGCCTTTTCGTTTACGGTCGCGGACGCTTCAAGGCCCCGCCCGTGCCGGGGGGGGACCGGGACGGGGGGCTTGAGGCCTTCAGGGGCGCGGGGGCTCCCCGCCGGCATGCCCGTCTCTCCAGCCGGGGCGGATTCCGCCCGGAAAGCCTCCGGCCCGACGGCGCGCCTCCGGTCGAGGGGGACGCTTCCGGCACCCAGCTCCGCTCCGAAGGACCAGTATCCTTTCAGGGTCGTTCCGGGGGAGCCTGCCCGGGTCGGCCGGCGGGTCCCGGCAGGGGCACGGCGGGGGATGGCGCCGGCTCTTGGCATTCGGGCATCGTTGCGGAAATCTCGGCCAGACTCCGCCGCGAAAGGATACCGGTCAGGGCTCGCCGGCCCAAGCCCGTCCCCCGGTAAGCGCGGCCGCGTTTACGAACTACGGACGCGCGGGGCTCGCGGGACGCTTCGAGATCGAAACTTGCCGGCCCGTAATTTTAAACTTCATGCCGAAGGCTGACCCCGGGCACGGGTTGGGGGGGCCGATTCGCCGCTGCCGGCGCTTTTGCCCCGGAGGGCCCGGGAGCTTCCATCCCTCCCGAGAGCGATGCAGGAAACATTTTGCGCCGGAGGCAATGTGTGGTAGCATGGTCCCGTGAGGTATCCGACGCGCCGGCTTGGAGCTCAGGGCGGTGCGCGGAGAGGGCCTGGCGATTCGGCGCCGTGAAGATGAGGCTCTTGACCCCCATGGTTTTTTCAGGTTCGGGACAGCGTTGCCTCAGGCCCTTGCCGGGAGAGGCGACGGCGCAGACCCGGGAATTTTGAATTCGAGGTGATGTGCTGAAATGGAAGCGCTGTCCGTTCAGGTCTCAACGTTTATGTGGGCCGTCGGCCTAACGGTTGGACTTACGACGATGTTTGTAAGTTTGTTGATGAGATCCATGTTCGAAACGCAGGATGCCAGGATTGAAGGCATGTTCGGCATCCTGGGCAGCGGGTTTTCCGATGTCAAAACCAGGCTTTCCGGGGTGGAAACCGGGCTTTCCGAAGTCAAAACCGAGCTTGCCGGAGTCAAAACCGAGCTTTCCGGAGTCAAAACCGAGCAGGCCGAGGTCAAGGTCAGGCTTTCCGGGTTGGAAACCGGGCAGGCCGGGTTGCAAGCCAAGCAGGAGGCCTTAACCGAGACAGTCACGACTTTGAGGGTGGAGGTGGGGAAACTGCAGGTTTCCCCGTACAGGCCTCCAGATCCAGGTGCGGACCGTGAGCGGCCCCTGCCCCCGGACGATTCGGCCGGCGGCGGAAGCCGCGGGCAGAGTTCCCTGGCCGCGGCCGCACTGTCGGATCCCAGGCCCTGAGATACCGCCTGGCCACCGGGCCTGAATGCCCGTGCGGTGCCGACGGCCCCCTACCCCAGGGCCCCATGGCCAATTCCCTGCCGGCGCGCCTGCGGCGCGGGGTGTCCCGTGCGCCTGGCCTCTGCCGGGGGTTCACGGGCGGGGCGGCCCCGGCGGGCCTTCCGGGCCGTTTCGTTTGCGGGCGGGCGTGATTCACGGCCGCCCGTGCCGTGGCGGGGGGCTTGAGGGGCCGCCAGGCGCGCGGAGGTTCCCCGTCTGCATCCCGCCGCTACGCCCCGGGAGGATTCCGCCCGGAAGGCGTTCGGCACGGCCGAGCGGGACTTTTGCGGTCTCCCGGACAGACGGGCGGCACCGGGCCGGGACGTTTCCGGGCATCGGGACCGGGGGCCTCGGGTCCGGCGCCCCTCATGGAGCTTCCCGCCGGTTTCCCTGCCGGGGTCCTGCGCGGGGAGCCTTCCAGGGATTCTCGGGCGCGCCTCCGGCCGGTACGCGTCCGGACGGGGAATTTTCCGGCCCGGCGGATCCGGGCCGCGGGTCCGCATTCCGGCGGGCGGAGCGGGTGAGCGGAACGGCGTCCCGCCTCCGGCCCGGGGGGAGGCTTCCGGCGGGGCACGTTGTCCCGCATCCGGCCCGGGGGAGGCTTCCGGCGGTTTCCTGGCCGGGGCCGCGGCCGCGTTTCGCCGGGCCCAGCCTTTTCCGGGCTCCGGACGGCCGAACGTAACGGACCTTCACGGGGGAGAGCATGATTGGCCGCGCCCGCTTAACTCTGGGGGAGACGGCCGGGGCCGCTAGGGCGGTGCTGTGGTCGGCCCTGATGGCCGCCGGGGCCTTCGTGTCCCTGCCCCTGGGCCCGGTGCCGGTGACGCTCCAGACCTTCTTCATACTCCTGTGCGGCTTCACCGAGGGCACCCGCGCCTGGAAGCCGGCGGCCCTCTACGTGTCCGCCGGCGTCCTGGGTTTCCCCGTGTTCGCTGGGGGCGTGGCGGGACCTGCCGTTCTGGCCGGCCCCACGGCGGGGTTCGCGCTTTCCTTCCCGCTCGCCGCATACGTTGCCGGCCTGGGGGCTCGGGGGGGCCGCGGATGGCCGAGGCTCGTCCTCTTCGGGGCGCTCTCCACGGTTCTGGTGAACGCCTGCGGCGCCGTCGGCCTGCACGCGAACCTCTCCCTCCCCTGGGACAGGGCCTTCCTGGCCGTGACGCCCTTCCTGCCCGGAGGGGCGCTGAAGATTGCCGCCGCGGCAGCATGCGCCCGCGGCGCGGCGGGCCGGCTCGGGATCGGGAGGGGCGGGGGCGGACCAGCGGGGGCGCCCGCCGCCCCGGCGGGGGACGGCCCGAAAGGGGGCGGGGAACCCCCCGGGAACCTGCGGGAAGCGGGCCGGCACGAGCCGCCGTCCCCCGCCGCCCCCCGCGGGCGGGACTTTCCGGATGCTTAGCGTCCGCGGCCTGCGCTACGCCCACAGGGGGGGCCGCGAGCTCTTCGGGGGGCTGGACTTCGAGATCCCGGACGGCTGCTTCGCGCTCCTGTGCGGCGCGAACGGCTCGGGCAAGAGCACCCTCCTGGACATCCTGGCCGGGCTGGTCCCCCCCGGCGGGGGGACCGTCGCCCTGGACGGGGACTGCTCCGGGGACGCGCTGGCCGCCGGGACCGCCCTGGTCCCGCAGGATCCGGACCAGTACATTC
Source organism: Deltaproteobacteria bacterium (assembly GCA_031264045.1). Taxonomy (GTDB): domain Bacteria; phylum Desulfobacterota; class Desulfarculia; order Adiutricales; family Adiutricaceae; genus JAIRZX01. Next base: position 29 of record JAISEQ010000370.1, on the reverse strand, counting down.
TGGGCGAGGACGCGGCGGAGGAGATTTCC
>JAISEQ010000311.1 GCA_031264045.1 Deltaproteobacteria bacterium | reverse complement strand
GTCGCAAGCCGGAGGAACAGGGCAGGAAGCTCGTCGTGATCGACAGGTTCCATCCCTCGAGCAGGACCTGTTCCGGTTGCGGCGCCGTGAAGGACGCCCCCGGACTGTCCGAACGCGTCAGCATGTGCGACTCCCGCGGACACTCGCGGGGCCGTGACGTGAACGCCGCGCTGAACATCCGTGCCGGGGGACTCCGTTTGCCGGGGATCGCCCGCGAAAAGAACCGCAGGACATGCGGGGTTAGCCAGGACGCTGATCTGGCGGGCCTGAGACGGCATACGGGAAGCCCCTGGACTTAAGCCCGGGGTATGTCACAAAATGCCATTCCGGATGAAGCGGAACACATTTCCAGCCCGTATCATGGCGCGGCAGTTGACAGAAATGAACAAGACGCGCTGCGGCACATTGTCCAGCGGCGCCCGTCAGCGGCACACCTGAGCAAGACTTTACGAATATGACGGGGAACAGCCGCCTGCGGGGGGAATCATGGCCTGCACATGAGGAAACCTGCGCTTCCGGGGGAACTGCGGCAGCAGGACACCGAGGGCGCGACCCGGCGACATCCGTGTCCTCAAAAGCTTCCCCGCCGCCGGCCGCCCCGAGTTCCGCGGGGTACCGGGCGAGGCCAGGGGCCGGCACCCTGCTTCGGGGCGGCGGCGGCTCCGAAACGCCGCAAGGCAAGCGGAACGGCCTCCGGGAGCCGCGGCGCGGGCGAAGCGGGCCCGCGCAACTCGCCAATCCCCTTCCCGCCCTTCCGGTCGGATCAGTAGCCCTGCTGCTCCCGTATCTGCCTCTGGGGCTCAAGCGGTATCGTCGACTCTTCTTCAGCAGGTACGGTGGCGGCCCTTGAAGTTTCCGGGGCCGGGGAAGACGCGGGAACGCCGGACACAGCCGGAGTCGCTGGCACGGCGGGCGTGGCAGGCACGGCGGGCTTCACGGCGGACGCCGCCGGACGGGCGGAGGCCGGGGAAGGCGCCGCAGGCGCGGGGCGCGGGGCGGGAACCGCGCCGGCAATCGGCGGGGCGGGGACGCGCGGGGAGAAGTACTGGGAACACATGCCGAGGCGGTTCACCCACTGGGGCGTCACACGCTGGGCCTCGTCCACCTGCATGTAGGTCAGGCACTCGAAGGTCTGGTCCGGGGTGCGGACGAGATCCCATTCGGGGGTGTTGCTCCACATGTCATGCTGGTAGCTCACCTCGCCGCCTATTGTCTTGGTCTCGCTCCAGACGTAGCGGTAGTTTCCCCCGCCCAGGGGCTCGACCCTGGCCGGCTGGCCCCAGGCGGCCAGGAGCTCGGCCACCGCGCGGCCCTTCCAGCTCTCCAGGGCGGCTATGGTCGGGACCGCGTAGAATTCGCTCTGCTCCTCGAAGCAGGCGGGGGAGACGGGCTGGCAGGTGTCCCAGCCGTGAACCAGGTCCTGGACGGTGGCGTGGAACTGGGCGCAGCCCGGAAGGAGCGCGGACAGGGCGATGGCGAGCGCGGGAAGCGCGGGGCGGAAGGGGAGGCGCGGAGCGCCGGCGCGTGCGGGAGTGTTTCGCATGGTGTTCCGTCTTCTGGTTCGGATGCTTCCGTTCGCCGGCCGGTGCGGCCGGGGGGGAAGGTGGGGCTTCGGGAGAGACGGCTCCCCGCTCGCGGGCTGCGGGGAGGCGGGGAAGACTGAAGGGGACGGGGCCCAGGCGGCGGTCCGGGGAAAGGGCTGACGCCCGTGAAGGGCGGGACGCCGGGGGAACCGCCTGCCGGAACGGGAGCCGCGGGGAGAGACGGGGGAAACAGCTGAAAGGCGGGACATTACGGGCAGGCGGCGGGCGGTCCGGAGACGGAGCCGGGACGCGGGGAGGCCGGGCGGACCGGCGGGGGCCGGGAAAGGCCGGTCATCCAGCCGCGGCGCCGTCCCCCTCGCCGGGGGGCCCCGGGAGCCCTCCGGAGGCGTCGGCGGGGCTCTTGGGGGGGATCCACTTGGCCAGGGCCTGGAACAGCTCGTTCACGTTTATGGGCTTGTTCACGTGGTCGTTCATGCCGGCCTTGAGCGAGAGCTCCCGGTCGCTGGACATGGCGTGCGCGGTCATGGCCACTATGGGGAGCCTGTCGAAGCCGAGATCCCGTATGGTCCTGGTGGCGGTCAGCCCGTCCATCACGGGCATCTGGATGTCCATCAGGACCAGATCGAAGGCCTCCTTCTTGACGAGGTCCACGGCCTTGGCCCCGTCCGAGGCTATGGTCACGGCGAACCCAGCGTTCCCGAGGATCTTGGAGGCGACCAGCTGGTTCACCTCGTTGTCCTCCACCAGGAGGATACGAGCCCCCCTGATGGCCTTCACCGCCTCCCCGCCCTTGGCCGGCTTCTTCCCCAGGGACTTGGGCGAACGTCCGAAGAGCTCCATCAGGCAGTCGTTCACGGCGGACTCTGTGAGGGGCTTGTTCAGGACCTTCCTGACGCCGAGCTCCCTGGCGCTGGCGAGTATCTCGTCGCGGTTGTACGCGGTTATCATCACGACCAGCGTGCCCTTGGATAGCCCGGACTCGGAGATCATGCGCCTTATGGTCTCGATGCCGTCCAGGCCCGGCATCTTCCAGTCCACTATGAGCAGATCCGGCTTGGGGACGGCGTTCTTCAGATACATCACCGCCTCGTCGCCGGAGCTCACCGTGGTGACGGACTTGACGCCGATCTTCATGAGCGACTCGCGCAGGAGCTCCAGGGCCGTGATGTTGTCGTCCACGGCCATGACGTTCACGTTCCCGAAGGAGACCTGGGAGGCCGCGTCCGCCTGCGGGGCCTCGCCCACCTTGAACCTCGCCGTGAAGCTGAAGGTCGAGCCCTTTCCGGGCTCGGAGTCCACCCAGATTCCCCCGCCCATCATCTCGGCCAGGCGCTTGGAGATCGTGAGCCCCAGCCCGGTGCCGCCGTACTTGCGCGTGATGGACGTGTCCGCCTGGGTGAACGCCTTGAAGAGGGTGGCCACCTGCTCCTTGGAAAGCCCTATGCCCGTGTCCGCGACCGAGAACCGCAGGGTCACCTCCCCGCCCCCTCCGGAGGGGGAATCGTGCCCGTCCCCGCCGCCGGCCCCGGAGCCGGCCGCCCGGGGAATTCCGGGGGAGCCCCCGGAGCGTGGGGGAGGGGCGGGCCCGGAGGGCGCCTGCGCCGCCCCGTCCCCGCCGGGACCCCGGTCTATCTCGGCCTTCAGCCTCACGCCGCCCTTCTCGGTGAACTTCAGCGCGTTCGAGAGCAGGTTGTTCAGGATCTGCCCCAGGCGCACCTGGTCGCCCGTGAGCCAGCCCGGGACGTCCGGATCGATGTCCAGCGTTAGCTTAAGCCCCTTGGCGCGGGCGCCGTCGCTCAGGAGCTTCAGGGCGGACTTGGCCAGGTGCTCCAGGGAGAAGTCCGTCATCTCCATCTCGAGCTTGCCCGCCTCGATCTTCGAGAAGTCCAGGATGTCGTTTATGATGCGGAGCAGCGCCTTGGCCGCGACGGAGATGCGGTTCAGGTACTCGCCCTGCTGCTCGTTCAGCTCCGTCTCGAGCACCAGGTGGGTGAGCCCCAGGATGGCGTTCATGGGGGTGCGGATCTCGTGGGACATGTTGGCCAGGAACTCGCTCTTGGCCCTGGCGCTCTCCTCGGCGAGCTCGCGGGCCAGCCTCGCGTCCCGCTCCTGCTCGATCATCTTGTAGATGTCCTGCTCCATCTTCTTCTTCTCGGAGAAGTCGAAGTAGCCCCCCATGAGCCGGAGCGGGACGCCGTTCTCGTCGCGCTCTACCGCGCGGCCGATGTTGTAGGTCCAGATGTAGTGGCCGTCCTTGTGCCGGAGCCTGCCCTCGCAGGCGAAGACGTCCATGTCACCGTCGAGGCACATCTCAAGGGCCGCCTTGGCGGCGGGCTCGTCGTCCGGGTGGACCAGGCCCTCCCACTCCTCTATCGTGCCCTTGAGATCCCCCGGGCTGTAGCCCAGGATCTTCAGGAGCACGTGGTTGTAGCGGATGATTCCGGCGGGGAGGTTCATGTCCCAGGTGCCGAAGCGCGCGGCCTCGAAGACGAGATCCATCTGCTCCTTGCTCTCGCGCAGGGCGTTCTCGATGGCCTTCTGGCGGGTGACGTCCAGCATCACGCCCAGAAGCCTCTCGGGGTCCCCCTCCGGCCCGAACTCAACCACCCTGCCCCGGTCCTGGGCCCAGACTATGGAGCCGTCCTTGTGGACCATGCGGTAGTCGGCCTCGTAGAAGGGGGTGAGCCCCGCCAGGTGGTCGGCTAGCGCCTTCTGGGCCTTCTCCAGATCCTTGGGCAGCACGAAGCGCTTCCGGTCGGCCAGGGTCTTCCCCAGATCCTCCGTGCCGTATCCCATGGTGGCGGCCCACTGGGGGCTGTAGGCCACCTCCCCGGTCTTGAGGTCGCAGTCCCAGGCACCCAGGTTGGCGGCGGCGATTACGGCGGAGAGCCTCTTCTGCTCCAGATCCAGGGCGCGGCCCGCCGCCTCCTTCTCCTGGAGGGCGCGGGTGAGGGCCTGGCGCGCCAGCCTCTTCACGTGTATGTCCTGGACCACCCCCGCGAAGGTGAGGGTGCCCTGGTCCCTGCCCAGGACGAGCTCGCAGTTCAGGTTCACCCAGCGCCACTCGTCGCGCTTGTAGCACCAGAGCCGGTGCTCCAGCTCGTAGTGGTCGTTACGGCCCTGGACGAGATCGTCCAGGCCGGTCAGGAAGACGCCCAGCTCGTCGGGATGCACCCAGTTCCCGATGTAATCCTTCAGGCTCATCGTCCTCCGGGAGGGGTCGTCCTCCCGGTTGCCCAGGAGCAGGAGGAAGCTCTCGTTAACCGTGATCCTGGCCTTCTCCACGTCGTCCTCGTAGAGGGTCAGCTCCCACAGCCCTATCCCGGAGAGGAACAGGTTGTTCACCAGCGCCTCCAGCGTGAGGCGCGGAGGGGGGGTCTCGGTGCCGCCGTCAGGCATCGGGGATCAGGGCTCCGTGACGCGCGGTCGCCCGCGCGGTTGAGGTCTGGTCGCCGGGGGGCGTGCCGCGGCTGGCGGCCCTGAACCCTGCCCGGGGCGAAAAGACGGGCGCTAGTTGGAGAGGGGAAGCGGAACTGCCGGGTGTCAGGTCCGGGAGCCGGAAGGTTCCCGGCCGCCTGATGGCGGTCCCGCGGGACCCGGTCAGGGCCGGGCGCGGGGCGGGGAAGGCGCCGGAGGGCGCTTGCGCCCATCCGGCCGGAAGGTGGGGGCCGGGCGGCGGCCCCCTGCCGGTAGTATTCTACTTAACTTCAACGGAAAAGAAAACCGCGCACGGGCCGCACCCGGACGCCGGGAGCCGCCGCAGGGACGATCGGCGCGTCCCCGGAAGCCCTGCCGGGGCGGAACTCCCCGGAGCGGCCGGCGGGCCGTGCGGACCGGACGGACGTGCCCGGGAAAGACGCGGAATGCAGACATGCGGGACGTCGGCGCCTTGCGGAGACCACGCGGCAAAGGCGGGCCGCAGGAGCCGGAACGCCGCGCGCGGCCCAGTCCCCGGAAAACCGGGCGTTCGCGCGGGAAAGCCGCCGCGGGCAGGAGCCGCCGCAAAGAGGCGGAACGGGAAAACCGCAAAGATGCGAAACGGGAAAACCGTGTCCGGAAAGGCAAAAGGGCGGAAGTCCGTCCCTGCCCGCCCCGGAGCGGGGCTTGCGGCCGCGCGTCACGTCGGGAAAGCGCGGTGCCCGGACGCCCCGCGGCTCCCGGAGACCGGGACGGACGACGCCGGGAATGCGGAGGGGCGGAGCGGGAAGATCCGGGCGGCTGAGGGATCATCAGGCCCGCGCCGCGGAGGCCGGCCCGCCCGCGCCCCGGAACCGCGGAGGCTTCAGAGCTGATCCACGAACTCCCCTATCACCCTGAATCCTCCCCTCCAGAACTCCTCGTCCAGGGGGCCCACCCCGGCGCCGGCCAGGATGTCGGTCGGGGAGGCGCCCCCTCCCTTGGAGAGGATCCGGATGAGGCGGTCGGCGAAAGGCGGGCCCTCCCGCTCGAAGAGCCTCCAGAGGCTGAAGACCAGGAGCTCGCCGAAGGTGTAGGCGTAGACGTAGAAGGGCGTGTGGAAGAAGTGGGGGAGGGCGCACCATTCCCAGCGGAACTCGGGGGGGAGCTCCATGGAGTCCCCGAACTGCTCCGCGAGGTTCCGGAAGTAGGCTTCGGAGAGCTCGTCCGGGGTGGCCCCCCCCTCCAGCATCCTGTGGGCCTCCACCTCGAAGAGGGCGAAGAAGGCCTGGCGGCCCACCGTGGCGTAGGCGTCGTCCAGGACGTGGCACAGCAGCGACGATCTGCGGCCGGGGTCGGTCTCCCGGGAAAGGAGCCTCTGCGCCAGGAGCATCTCCCCGAAGGTGGAGGCCGTCTCCGCGGTGGGGAGCGCCGCCTGGAACTGGAAGATGCCCTCCGGGGCCGCCAGCTGCGAATGCACGGCGTGGCCCAGCTCGTGGGCCAGGGTGAAGACGTCCTGGAGACGGCCGTTGAAGCTCATGAGCACCCAGGGGACCTCCCCCGCCAGGACGGACGCGCAGAAGGCGCCGCTCCGCTTGCCGGGCATGATTCCGGCGGTGAGGCGCCGCCCGTCCGCCACCTTCGCGGCGAGATCCGCCATCCTGGGCGAAAACGACCGGAAGGCCGCGTCCACCTCCGCCAGCGCCTCGGGGAAGGATATGTCGGGCCCGGAATCCGGGACGACGGGGGCGTAGAGGTCGTAGCGGGAAAGCTTTTCCGTCCCCAGAAGCCCGGCCTTCTTCGCGAAGTAGCGGCCGAAGACCCTGGGCGCCTCCTCCCGAGAGACCGCGAGAAGGCTCGCGACCGCCTCGTCGGGGAGATCGTTGCGCCTGTTCCTCACAGACTGGGGGGATGGGTAGCCCCTGAGCACGACGTTCTCGATTCTCCAGGAGCGGACCAGGTTCTGGTAGATCTGGCCCAGGACCGGCCCCTCGGCCGACCAGACCCGGTAGAACTCCCGGTAGGCCCCCCTCCTGCGGAGCGGATCGTCGGACCGGAAGTTGACCGAGAACTCCTCCCGCCCCATCTCCCTGGGTTCCGGCAGGAAGTGGGCCATGAACCTGTAGCGGGAGGTGAGCGAGTCGTAGAGGGTGACGAGGGCCTGGGAGCCCGTCACCTCCTTCAGGTTCACCACCCTCTCCTCGGCCTCGGAGAGCGCGTAGGGCTTCATGGCCCTTATGCGCTTCAGGAAGTAGGCGTGCTTCGGGACGCTCCCCATGTACGCGGAGGCCCTCTCCTCGGGGAGATCCTTGAACCAGAGCTCGAAAAAGAGGGTGGCGTTCGCCAGATCCGCCGCCATCTCCTCGACCATGCCGAGGAAGCTTATGACCTTCTGGTCGGAAGTGTCCTGGGAGAAGGAGAGATCCGCGAAACCCGCGATCTTCTCGATCTGCTCCTGCACGTGCTCCAGATCGGCCAGGGCGCTCTGGAACTCCTCGACGGCGAAGGCCGGGTCCAGGAGCCTGTCCCGCCACCTGGGGAAGCTCTCGGCGAGATCTTTCAGCTCCCGCATGTCGCGCTCCAGCTCGGGCGAGCCGAACGTGTAGAGCTGGCTCAGGTCCCAGTGCGGCGGAAGTGTGTCTGTCATGTGGAATCTCTCCGTTGACGCGGCCGCGCGGAGCGCGGGCCGGAAGGGCGCGGGGGCCGGAAGGACGGCCGGGCCGGGATCGGGCGCCCGCGCCCGGCACATGCGAGGCGCGGGTAAAAATTGCCGGACGGCAGGGCGCGGCGGACGGATGAGCCGCCCGGAAACGGGGCTGTCCGCGGCCGGACTCCGCCGCCGATGGGCAATGCGACGTCCCGGGCAATGATGATGCAAAACGGGGCCGAATGCAAGGTGCGTCTTCCGGGCCCGCGTCGCGCCCCCATCTGCGGGACGCGCTCACGCGGACTTTGCGGGCGCGCTCGGAGGACGCTTCGGCACGGCAGGCCGGCAGTTCCCGGACGCGTGCGGGGAAGCTCCCGGAACCTAACCGGACGCGCGTCCCGCTGCCGGGCACCTCATCGGGCCGCCGGAGCGGTGCCTCTCGGAACGCATGTGGGCATTTCCGACCGTGACCGCCGCTCGCCCCTCATGACCTGAAGCGGGAACCGGCAGCTCCCGGATCCGGTTTTCCGCATTCCCCATATCTCCTGTTCCCAGTTACCAGTTCCAAGTTCCCTGTTCCTTGTTGCCAACCGCATCCGGAGAATTGGCAACCGGTTCCGGAGATCCGTCCAGACGCTCAACCGCTCCCACGCATCGGCTTCCCGCATCATGATCCCGATGAAATAATCGCCCCGTCCAATCCGGAACGGGACCCATGAAACCCGACAGGCTATCGGGCGGATCACACCCGGAACCGGGGAAGAAGACGGCAGACCGTCGTGCCCCGACCGACGGTCCGGACGGAAGACGTCCCACAAGAACACCTGCTGGCTTCCATCACCGGGCTGGCCCCGTCAAAAGCTCTCCGCGGCGGCGCGGCGCGAAGGCCCGGCCCGCAACCCAGCAAGCGCTGTAAAGCCGTCCGCCTGAGCCTGCGGGGCCGGCGGCCGGGCGGCTTCGTTCCCCTCCGGATCATCCTGTCGTGAAACTTGCCGAGAATCCCGAAACTTGCCGAGAATCCCGAAACTTGCCGAGAATCCCGAAACTCGCCGAGAATCCCGAAACTCGCCGAGAATCCCGAAACTCGCCGAGAATAGCCGAAACCGAAACGATTCGGGAGAGGGGAAAGATCGGTCATGGAAGACAGGTGTGGTCGGGAAGACGGATGTGACAGGGCACTGCATGATTCGCGGCCTGCCCCCGTTCAGCCGACTCCGGGTTCCGGACATCTGACTCCGAACTCAGCGCAGACGACTCCGGGTTCCGGAACGCCGGTGAGCCTGCCCGGAGGAATTGCTTCGGAACAGCCGCAGGGAACCGGAATTGATTCGCTGATCCTGGATGCCCCGAAAATCACGAAGCCGTCGCGGTGCCTTAAAAAAAATTTAGTGAAATTTCAGCCGTCGAGAGACGCCCTCTCCCGAATCCTTCGTCCGGGGGCCTATGCCCGCTTCCGCGAGGGATGTCCAGGGGCGGTGCCGAGCTTCCTTCGGAGAACCGAGAGGAACCTCCCGGCGAAGGGGCACCCCCAGCTCGCTTATACCCTGAGGCCCGAGGAGAGGAGACTCCAGTAAACGGAACCTAAAAAAATCTCAAAAATTTTAAAAATGCCATCAAAATTAATAATCCTTGCCGGTTTGCCGATATGCGTGGTACCGCAATGTCGCATTCGATTGCAAGTCGGCAACCCCTCAATCAATTTTCATCATTTTGAACAGCGATACAGGAGGCACATCAACCTTCCATCATGAGGACCCCAAGATGATCTTCAATGTCAATGTTGTTCTAGACAAGACGTTTAAGAATTCAGGATTAACGGTGAGAGGATAAGTAGACAAATTCTGTTGGCAACAGCTGGATCCATTTGAATGTTCATAACTGAACCATGATCTCCATGATGAAGCTCTTTTGCCCCGTCACAGGAGAGTTGCTGGCAGTGTCTTCCGACAAGGCAATTTGAATGTCCAACAACATCAAAATTTACACGGCAAATCCGGAAACGGTGCTGTGCCGGACCGTACTGCTTGATACCCGGAACCAGCGCGAGCATGTCAGCCGGAGCCCCTGTCCGGGCTCAGTCGTAGCCTGTATGTCGCCGAATGCAGGAGCTCATTTTCGCCAGGTCAGCTTCCGCCGTCTTTGCAGTAGTCCGGAAAGACCCTTATGATTTATTCCAGTGCTGAAACCCCTCGCTTGACCTTTCATAGGCCAAAGCGCTTAGGCAAGGGTTGCGCGAAATGACGAGGATTTGGCCTAAATACAGGTGCTTTCGATGCCGAGGACGTATAGAAGTCACCGTCTCATTTTGGGAGGGATGAGTTTTCGCAACGGAATCAATGATTGAGGCTGGGGCTTTCCGGACGAAGATGGATTGAGGCTGGGGCTTTCCGGACGAAGATGGATTGAGGCTGGGGCTTTCCGGACGAAGATGGATTGAGGCTGGGGCTTACCGGACTAAGATGGATTGAGGCTGGGGCTTACCGGACTAAGATGGATTGAGGCTGGGGCTACCGGGACGCATCAGGATAGAAGCCGAGGCATCGGACGACTCAGGCACCTGAAACAGAAATCGCCGGAAACGGAGTTCCGCTTCCGGCGATCATGGATCCGGGCCGCGTGGCGGGGGCCTGCGGCGCAGTTCTTTTCTGGAGTTTCGTCCTTCCGTGCTGCCGGGCGCGGATCCCTGAGGAGTCCGGAACGGCGCGGGTGATCCCCCGGCGTGCCCCGGGGCCGCTCCGGGCTACCGGTCTGTGCGGCCGCCCCCGACCGTCTGCTGTCTAGGGCCAGATGTAGTAGACGGAGGGGTTGTCCTTATAGGGAGGCAGGGGCTTCCCGATCAGCCTCGGCTTGCTCACGCACCGTATGTTGTAGACGAGCCTGCCGTTTACCAGCGTCTGGCAGCGCTTCGGGACGTGGCCCAGGCGCCAGGCATTCTCCGCTCCGTCGTAGACCTGCTTTACCCACGGCGAGGTGGGCCACTTGGGAGTCGCACGGCGGTAGCTGCGGGCGCGGCGCACGGGAGCCGCTGTGGGAGGCTGTCCGGCTCCGGCGGCCTGGCCGGAACCGGGAGCGACTCCGGGAACGCCGGGCCGCGCCATCTGGGTCTGTCCCTGACGCTCGACCACGGCCTCGCCCGGCCCTGCCGGGGTGGACACGGGGCTTTCCACTCCGGGGAGGCTCAAGACTCCGGTGCCGCCCGCCCCCTGGGCGGGCTGGCCCTGGTAAGGCTGCGGCTGTCCCTGCTGGGACGGGTCTGAGAACAGATCCGTGAGGAGCCCGTCGGAATTGGCGGGCTGTCCGGGCTGCGGAGGAGCCTGGCCCTGCTGGCGGTCGAAGTCCGGATCGTAGTAGGCCTGGCCCGGAGTGGCGGGCGTTCCGGGAGGCGGAGCCGCCCCCGCCTGGGCCAGAAGGAGACCGGCGGTGGCGGGGACTAGGGCGCACGCCAGAACGGCGGCGAGGGTGAAAGCTTGCTTGCGCATAATAACCCCTGGGGTCCGGAGCGAACGTCCTGGACGTCTGGCGTTGAATTGGTGGAACGGTCCCCCGCCTGGGGACGGCGGACGGGCTGCGGTAGGGCTGGAAGCCGTCTGATCCGGGAGCGCGTACAGACCCGGAGGCATCAGACGCACTTATTATAAACCGGGAGGGGCCTTCCGGCAAAGGGGGACGGCGCCCCGAAACGCCCGGGAGCGCCCGCGCCGCACCTTCCCCGCACGGACTCGCGTCCGCCATAAGGGGCCATGGCCTTAAGCTTTCCGCAACATGTATGACCTTGAGAGGACCGGGAGGCAACTCTAGAAAAAAATTCATGTCTCGAAAAAATATTGTCGGACAAGACTGAAAAACATCCTGACGCATTCCCAACAGTCCACGTTCATCGCTCCGCTCCTGAAACACCTTAACTGGCAAGGGTTTTTGTTACTGACAGACGAGCCTGAAACATCTCTCCTTGAGCTTTTTCTTAAGAAAAATCTCAGCTTATCCTGAAATATTTTCAAACATTTTTAGAGTTTTTTTAGAGCATTTTCAAATTTTCTTGGACAGACATCGCCGATACAGATGACGGACGCCGTCGCCCGCCCTTCCCGATGCCCGTTCCCCCCGCTTCCTACGGACCGAAGCGCGTCCGGCCCCCCGACTCCGGGGCGAAATGCGTCGGATCCGCGTTCACAAGCCCCGGCCATACTCCTGCAACCTGCGGCCCGCAGCCCGGCACGCCCGATGCAGTCCGCACGTGCGCCCGACGCCCCGAACCGCGCCCGCCCCGCGGACTCGGGGCGGGACCGAGCCGCCTCCATGCACTCAAAGCCGTACCCCGTGCTGCCATAATCGCGCACCCGCGACCGTCCGCACATATCCGCGCCCCGCGGCCGTCCACACATATCCGCGCCCCGCGGCCGTCCGCACATATCCGCACCCCGGAGCCGGCCCGTCACGGACTCCGGGACCGGACGCGCCTCTCCCCCGCGCGCGTCGTCCCGCCGGATCCGCCCGAAAGCCTTTCGTCCCCGGCCCCCGCGATTCGTCCCTTGCCCCCGCGAGGACGCGGGTCGCGGACGTGCCCCGGCCCCGGAGGGCGGGTCTTCTCTTCAGGCGTCACGACTCGATAAGCTTGTCCGAGTCGAGGATGAGCACCACCCGCCCGTCCCCGAGGAGGGTCAGCCCGTTGAAGAAGGGGAGCTTGCGGAAGGTCTCGAGCTCGAACTCCTTTATCACTATCTTCTGCTGGCCCAGAATCTCGTCCGCCAGTATGGACTGCCTGGTGTCGGTCTTCCCCCGGAGGATTATGAAAACGAGCGTGCCGCCGTTCTGGCCCTGCACCCCGCCCAGGGATCCGGCCTCCGAGGGCACGGCCGCGGCCTGGTTCATGGCCTGCTCCGGGAGCCCCAGAAGCGTCTTCAGGTCGATTACCGATATGACCATGTCCCTGTGGCGGAACACCGCCCCGTCCTTGTGGTGGTGGACGTCGGCCCGGGGCACGGTCACTATCTCGTTTACGCATTCCAGGGGAAGGCAGAAGGTGCTGGCGCCCACCCGGAGCATGATGGCCTCCTTGGTGAGGAGCGTGTTCGTGATCGGGAGGCGCATGCCTACGGTCATGCCGTGGCCGGGGCGGTTGTCTATCACGACCTCCCCGTTCCACTTCTTGAGGTTCGTCATCACGACGTCCATGCCCACGCCGCGGCCGGAGAGATCCGTCGCCTGATCCTTGGTGGAGAGTCCGGAGCTGAACACCAGCATCTCGGCCTCGTGGTCGGACATGGTCATCTGCTGCTCGGGGGAGATGTTCCCGCGCTCCACCGCCTTGAGCTTGATCTTCTCCAGATCGAGCCCCCGGCCGTCGTCCGCCACCTCTATGAAGATGGCCGCCTCCTCCTGGGTGACGGTGATGCTCACGGTCCCGCGGCGGGGCTTTCCGGCCGCCAGCCGGTCCTCGGGCATCTCGAGCCCGTGGTCCACGGCGTTGCGCACAATGTGCACCATCGCCTGCTCCACGTCGTCCAGGAGCGACTTGTCTATGGGCACGCGCTCGCCCACTATCACCATCTCGGCCTCCTTGCCGATCTTGTGGGAGATGTCGCGCACCAGGCGGGGGAACTTCTTCAGTATGTTGTTCATCTCCACCTGGCGGACCTCCATGATGGAGCGCTGGAGGTTCACTATGTCGTTGGATATGGTCCTCGAGACCGTGGAGAAGTCGCGGAGGAGGCCGATGTCCACCCCGGCCTTCCGGAACGAGAACTGCAGGTGGTTCAGTATCTCGCTCTTGGTGATGAGACGGCCCACGCTTTCCAGGAAGAGGTCGATCTTCGCCTCGTCCACGCGGATGGTCTTCACCTGGGGCTCCTTCAGCGCCGACGAGCTCTTGGAAGACCTGGAGCTCTTGACCGCCGGGGCCTCCACCTCCACCTGGAACTTCTGCTTCAGATCGGCCAGCATCGCCGCGAAGAACTCGACCATCATCTGGTCCATGTCCAGCTCGCGCTCGGAGAAGAGCTGGAGACCGTCGCCGAGCTCGGCTATCAGGCCCATCGCGTCCTCGGTGGCGACTTCGGCCAGGAGCGAATAGAGCGCGTTCGCCGCGTCCACGAAGGCCACGGCGTCCTCGGGCCCGGCCTTCCCTTCCTTGAACTTGGGGAGCAGATCCTCCATGGAGCGGACGCTCTCGGTCAGATCCGCCCCGTTGTAGTTGAAACGGATCTGGTTTGCGCCGTCCTCCTCGAGGGTGGCCAGGGCCAGGCCGGTAGTCACGTCGGCCATGTCCTTCTTGAGCGCCTCGGCCTCGGCCTCCTCCATGCCGGGGATGAGGTTCTCCAGATCCTCCACGAGCTTCATCGCCGCGTCCACCAGCTGGGAGTCCCGGCGGTTTATCTTGTCCACCTGGGCCTGGATCTCCGCCACGAAGGCCAGGTGGTCGCCGGTCATGGACGTGTAGGAGATGTCGTCCTCCAGCCGCGAGATGATGTCCCGGAAGATGTCGTTCCCCTTGAAGAGCAGATCCACCACCTTGGGGTGCTTCCCCAGGATGGAGTTGTTCTTGTCGATCATGCTCATCAGATCCTCGAGGCGGTGGGCGATGGTCGCGATGTTGTCCACGTTGAACATCTTGGACGACCCTTTGAGGCTGTGCATGTGCCTGAAGAGCGAGAAGATGGTCTCCGAAGAGGACGGGTCCTGCTCCAGGTTCACGAGCTCGTTGTCCAAGGTCTCGATGGTCTCCCGGACCTCGTCCTTGTACTGCTCGAAAAGTTCGGCCAGGTTTTCGTCGGTAACGCTCATGTCGTCCTCCGGCCGGAGTCAGCGGGGCCGATGCCCCCCTTCCCCCCGCCTGCGCCCCCGTGGCGCCTCAGCCCAGCTCCAGGGCCTTCCTCACCGCGCTCATTACCTTGTCCTCGTCGTAGGGCTTTATGATGTACTGCTTTGCCCCGACCTTCAGGCAGTGCATAACCGTCCGCGCGTCCGAGACCGAGGACGCCATTATGATCTTCGACCCCGGATACTTTTCCAGGAGCTTCTCCAGGACCTCGGTCCCCCTCAGCTTGGGCATGACGATGTCCAGGGTCGTGAGCTCGGGCTTAAGCTCCTCGAAGAGGACGAGGGCCTCCTCCCCGTCGCAGGCCTGCCCCACCACGTTGAAGCCCTGGCTCTGGAAGAGCTTGAAGAGCATCTGGCGCATCACCGGAGAGTCGTCCACAATAAGCACGCTTTGACCAGATCCAATCGCCATCGTGATCCACCTTTTCCCAGGCCCGCCCCGGCTTATCCGGGACGCGGCCGGCGCGGGGCTCCTCGGGGGACCCGCAGGTCCCGGAAGGCGTCCGCCCGCGCCCTCGACGCGGCCAAGCCCGGAGGGCGGAAGCCCGAAACCCCCTCCCCCCCGGCCGCCAGGACGGAGATCGGCCCGGACGGGCCGCGCGGAAGGCCGGCCCGCGGGTGCCGGACGCCGGAAGGCCCGCCCCCGAAAGCCCCCGCCTCCCGGACGCCGGGAGGGCGCAGGAAATCGAAAGAGATGCGCCCCGGAAAGAGCCCGCCGCGAGGGAACCGGGCCGCGGTGTCCCGAAAGGGCCCGCGGTGCCCGCGTTGGGGCAGGGCTGGGGAACTGCCGACAGGAGGCGCTCTTCCGCACGGAGGGGACCTCCGGAAGGGGCAGTGTACCGGAACCGCGAGGTCCGGGTCAGCGGAAGGGCGCCCGGTACGGGGGCAGGGCTCCCCCGTCTTCAGGCGGGCATCGGCAAAAAAACGCGCCGGCGGTCAGGAGGCCCCCCCGAAGGGACGCCAGCTTTCCGGCCGGAGGCAAAGTCCCGCCTTTTCTCCACGAATATAGCATTCCGTGCATTTCAAGTCCAGAACGCCCGGGGCAGCCTCCCCCCGCCCCCTCGGCCCGATTCAGTCGGGCGTCAAGCTTCCCCGGGCGCCCCGGAAACGACCCCTTCCGACTCCCGCTCTCGGCCCTCCCCCGCCGCCGCCCTTCCGGACGTCCGGGGCTCCCCCGCCGCAGCGGATACCCCTGATCCTCCGGATACCCCTGATCCCCTGGAGCCTGAGAAAGAAAGCCTGGACTCCCCCCCGAGGCGGGTACTGGGAGATGAAACGGACTGCCGGCAGGTGTCCGGACGCGCGCCCGCCGATTTCGGTACCGGCAGGGAAACAGATTTGGCTCGATCCTTGCCGCTTTCCCCCTTCCCTTCATTTTGCCCCATTAACCACTTTTCGCTTTTTCCTTCATTTCTCGACTCCTCCCATTTCCCGTCTTTCCCAGCCATTTTCCTCATGTCTCCAGTTTCCCGCCTTTTCCCTCCTTTTCCCTCCTTTTCCCGATATTTTCCTCGATATCCCGCTCTTTTACGCCATTTTCATCCTTTTGCCGCCTTTTCCCTCAATATCCCACCTTATCCCTCCCATTTCCCGCCATTTTCCCGCTTTCCCGCTTTCCCGCTCCTCAGTCCCATGTCACGGCCTCCGCCTCCGGCCGCAAATCCGGACCGGCAGCCTGGCGACTGGCCAGGGAGCTGCATGGGAGGCTGGGGGGATGCGGCAGAACGGGGATTACGGCGGTCCGACGAGTTCGGCTTCCCCCCGCGATGCTCGGGGGCAACGGCCCGCGCTTCCGTCCGCAAGCCCCGTATCCCGCCCGTGCCGGGGCACGGGAGACGAGCGCCTCGTCCCCGTGACCGGAACTCCGCCGGCGGCTCCCGGGCCGCCGTGCCCGGTCTGCGCCGACCCGCGTCTCACGTGAATCGCCCGTCGGGCCGCCCGGGGGGTGCCTTCAACACGGCGCTCCCGGACGAATCCGGACCTTTCCCTGCATCTCCCCGGCAAAGACCCACACCGCGAGGCAGCGCCGACATGAAGACGGATAAGCTTCCCGAAAATTTCAATATTGAAAATTCCAGCATCCAAAAAAAAGAGGGAATTTTGCGCCGCCGATGTCATTTCCTATCCGTCTCCGGCGAGGGACGCGTCCCTTCCGGCCCCTGCCGCGGAGGGCACGGCAACGTTTCCGATCCCGAAGCCCCAAGCTTCACGGCGACGTTTCCGATCCCGGAGCCCCAGGCTTCACGGCGACTTTTCCGATCCCGGAGCCCCAGGCTTCATGCACCTGAAACCCGAAGGGGCATTCCGGACACTTGCGGCGACCGACGTCCGGACGCGCCCGATACCACGGCTGGCCAGCGGCTCCGGCACGGGAGGGGATTCGGGGCAAAAAATTACCCCCCTTCGTCCGAGGCGGATGCCCTGGGGAGGGCCCGCGCCGAAGGGGGGCGTAAAGCGAGGCCCGGCGCCCGCTCCCTCACCCGGAAGAATGCGGGCGGGAGCCGCCGGGCTGGCCGGAGGACAGGGCTCAGCCGAAGGGCAGGACCTTCTTGCCGGCGTTGGTCTCCATAAGGGTGATGGCGCAGCCGAGGTACAGGGCGGAGCCGCCGCAGAGAACACCGATGATGCCGCCCAGCTTCAGGATGCCGGCGCTGCCGGTGTACACGGCGATGGCGAGCACGATGAGGAGGAGCGACAGCGTGGACACGACCAGCGTGAGCGCCTTGAGGCCCTTGTAGATGCCGGTGAGAAGCAGGAACACGTAGATGCCCCAGAGAAGGAGGAAGGTGCCGAGCTCGGGGTTGGCGACTGCCGTGACGCCGCCGGTCGTGGGAAGGATCCCCGCGGCTCCCACCGTGATCCAGAACCCGCCGAAGGAGGAGAACACCACGCTTCCGAAGGTGTTGCCCTTGACGAACTCCATGATGCCGGATATCAGCTGCACCAGGCCGCCGACGAACAGGGCCTGGCCGATTACGACGGAGCCCGAAGCCGGGTAGACCCCGATGTAGGCGAAGCTCAAAAGGAGTGTCGAGAGCCCGAAGGTGACGAGTCCCAGGGGTGTGGGGTTGCCCAGGGCTTCTTGAGTCGGTGTTGCCATTTGAAAGGTCCTTTCGGGATAACCGGCGGCGCGCGGCGCCTGCCGGGCTGGATTGAGGCCCGCGCGTGCGCGGGGAGGCCGCCCTGTCCGGGGGCGTCCCGCCGCCGGGAGCCGGGTGCCGGCCCTGACGTGGCCAGGGAGTGTCGGGAATATCTGATATGGTGGGAGTTATCCAGCTTTTGCAGATTATTATTTTGGCACCTCTCATGTCAAGAAATTATTCCGGGCGCCCCCGGAGGCGCCAGATGCCTCCCGCGAATCCTTGTCCCGCTTGAAACTTAGAACAGACTCACCGCCGGGCGGAACTCCTCCGTCCCCGTTTCCTGACCCGATCCGCGCCTCACGGAATCGGTTTCGCCATTCCGGAGCCGAAATTAAACCCTTCCAGGAGCCCGGTCGGCACAGCATTTTCCGTGCCACTTTCAAAATATCTGCGGGTTTCAATCCCGCGGACGCGGTCCCGGGGCCATCCGCCGGACGTCCGCCCCCTCCGGCGCGTCCGTCGGAAACGCGTCCGCGCACGGTCCTCCCGGCATGCCGAGGCATGTTTTCTAACATTTGCGTGACTTTCCAGGACGAAGGATCCTAAGCTCCGCCTCTCGCGTGCGGCGGGAAAGCCGGACGCCCCGCCGAAACAAACCCCAATTTCGCGCGGTGCCCTCCCGGCCCGCTCCGCCCCTCCTCCGCACCGCCGCGCCCCGGACGCCGCAGGCCGTTCCCGGGCCCGGACACGTGAAGCGCATGCCTTTTCGGCGTCCGCAAACCTATCCCCGCCGCGCAGGGACCGCGAGGGCGCTGACGGCCGAACCCGCTCGGGAGGAATGCCGTGCCGAGGAAGCGACGGCGCGGGAGGAATGCCGTGCAGAGGAAGCAACGGCGCGGGATGAAAGCCGGACTGCGGAAGCATCGGCGCGGGAATGAGGCCGTGCCGCGGAAGCGTCGGCGCGGGAATGAGGCCGTGCCGCGGAAGCGTCGGCGCGGGAATGAGGCCGTGCCGCGGAAGCGTCGGCGCGGGAATGAGGCCGTGCCGCG
>JAISEQ010000271.1 GCA_031264045.1 Deltaproteobacteria bacterium | reverse complement strand
TGGACCTCTCCTTTTGAAAGTGCCGGGGCACCGGGGGGCTGAGGCTTGGGCGCACCGGTCATAAACGCCGCGGAGTTCGCGGGCTTCGTCCTGGTGCTCATCAGGATCTCCATGCTGGTGGCGCTCGCCCCGGTCATCGGCAGCCCGAACATCGTGACCGAGGTCAAGGTCGCCGTGACCCTGACGCTGGCCTTCGTCCTGGCCCCGCAGGTCTCCTACGAGGCCTTCATGATGCCCATGGGGCTCTTCGGGTTCCTGTTTCTCGCGCTGGGCGAGCTCGTCATGGGGGCGGTCATGGCCTTCATGACTAGGGTGGTCCTGGAGACGGCGAACCTGGCCGGCGAATACCTCTCCTTCCAGATGGGCATGACCATGGTTAACCTCATGGACCCCCAGACGGGGGCCCAGGTGCCGGTGGTCTCGCGCCTGGTCTACATCGTCTTCACCCTCCTCTTCGTCGCGGCCGACGGGCACATGATAGTCATAAAGGCCGTGGCCGACAGCTTCCAGATAGCCCCCCCGGGCTTCATGCACCTGTGGGGGCCGGAGCTCTTCACCGAGATCATGCGATCGGTGGGCAGGATGTACATCCTGGCCGTGAAGATAGCCGCCCCCGTGGTGGCGCTCCTCTTCTGCTGCAAGGTCTCCTTCGGCATAGTCTCCAAGGCCGTGCCCCAGATGCAGGTGCTCTTCGTGGGCATGCCCCTGTATATACTTGTGGGTCTCGCGGTGTTGGGCTTCTCCATGGACTTCTGGCCCAGGCTGGTGGGCCAGGGGCTCTACGAGGCCCAGGAGGCCCTGAAGAGGATAATCGAGCTCCTGTCGCCCCTGACCCCGGACGGGCTGGTGCCGGGGGTGCCGGAAGGCTACTGAAGGGCGGGGAGGGGAAGGGCGGTAGTCCGGGAATGGTTTTCAGTTTAGGCAGGTTTGGTGGTATAAGAGTTGACCGGCGCAGCCCCGGCTACCGGGCAGGAATCAGCGCCGCGCTTGATGGTTCGTCTGAATTCCTGTATTATCAAGGTGTTGTGTTCGAAGCGTAAAGCTTTCCGCCGCTTTCGTTTTTTCCCGTTTTCGTCAGTTGAGGATCACGGACTTTCCGGATGTCCGCAGAGGTTTCCGGGCGGTTTTAGGAATTTTCCGGGTGTTTTCGCTGTTTCCGGTCGTTATCGGCCGTTTCCGTTGCTTTCGATTGTTTTCGCTGTTTTCGTTCGTTATCGGTCGTTATCGTTGCTTTCGATTGTTTCCGCTGTTTCCTGTCGTTTTTTTTGCTTTCTATTGTTATCTATTGTTTTCGCTATTTCCGGACGTTTTCGGCTGTTTCGAAATGTCTTGAGGCATTTTTGCTCTGTATTCAGCCTTCATGCTCCGGGGCAACGAGGCAACAGGAACGGAGGATCAATGCTCACCGGCTTCCGGGCTTAATGATTAAGGAAGAGGGGCACCGGCGCCGCGAATGGAGATTCTGTTCAGATTAGGGATTCCGGTTTCAGGCATTGAGGCATTGAGGCATTGAGGCATTGAGGCCGCAGGTTTCAGGCGGCATTCCCGGCGCCCCGCCCTCGGGGCGCGCGGGGGCCGCTGGTCCGCCGGGGGGCATCCTCCCGGCCCGAGGGGACGATGGGCGAGGATTCGGGCGAGAAGACTGAAGAGCCTACCGGGCACAAGCTCAGCCAGGCCCGCCAGAAGGGCCAGGTGGCCAAGAGCATGGAGGTGAGCGCCGCCGTGGTGCTCCTCGCCTCCTGCGGGGCCCTCTTCATTCTGGGGCCCTACGGCTGGGGCAGGGTCACGGCCCTCTTCAGGCACATGGTCTGGAGGGCCGCGGACTTCTCCCGGGACCCGGGGGATCTGATCCAGCTGGCCGAGATGGGCCTGAAGGAGGTGCTCATCATCTCGCTTCCGGTGGCGCTCATAGTCCTTGTCTTCTCGGTGGCGATAAACCTCTACCAGCTGGGGGGCTTCATGGTGTCCAACGATGCCCTGGTCCCCAAGTGGGACAGGCTGAACTTCATAACCGGCTTCATGCGCTTCTTCAAGATCCGCACCGTGGTCGACTGCGTGAAGTCGGTCCTGAAGATGGGCATCATCTTCCTCGTGGGATACCTGGTCATCCGGGATCACATGGAGGACTTCGTGCTCATGGTCGACATGCAGCCCCTGGCCATAGGGGTCCTGACGCTCAAGATTGCCCTGGAGCTCTTCCTCAAGACGGTCCTGGTGCTCCTGATCCTGGCCGTGATGGACTACGGCTACCAGAAGTGGCAGTTCACCCAGGACATGAAGATGACCAAGCAGGAGGTGAAGGACGAGTACAAGCAGATAGAGGGCGATCCGATCGTGAAGAACCGCATCCGCCAGGCCCAGCGGGAGGCCGCCAAGAAGCGCCAGCTGGCGGACGTGCCCAAGTCGGACGTGGTCATAGCCAACCCCGAGCACTTCGCGGTGGCGCTCCGGTACGACCGGGAGAAGGCTCCGGCGCCCGTCGTCATGGCCAAGGGCATGGATTTCATGGCGCTGCGCATCAAGGACATCGCGCGGGAGCACAAGGTCCCCATAGTCGAGAACCGCCCCCTCGCCCAGGCCCTCTACAAGGCGGTCGAGGTGGGGGAGGTGATACCGGCCGAGTTCTACAAGGCCGTGGCCGGGGTCCTGAGCTACATATATAAGGTGAAAGGCAGAAGGCAGAGTGGAAAGGCCGCCTGAAGACGCGGGGGCCGCGGCGCGCGCGCTTCCGGGGGAGGCCCTTCCGGACCGCTGCCACGCCCGCCAGACGTTCCCCTCCGGTGCGTCCGGCCCCTCACGGGCCCGCCCCGCGGGGACGGGAGGGCTGCGCCTTCCGCCCGCTCTCCGTGAGCCTCATGTCCGTGTCCCCGCCCCTGCCTCCGGCCCTTACCGTGCCGCCGCCGGTTCCGGGCTCCCCGCCGATCACGGCCCTTACCGCCCCGCCGACGGTTCCGGGCTTCCGGCCGTCCCCGTCCCGCCGCGTCGGCCTTGTTCCGGGCGGCCGGGTCGGCCGGCGGCTTTCCGGAGGGCGTGAGCCGTGGCTGAGGGCGTCGCCGGCAGGATAATCGAGAAGCTCTCCGGGGGAGGGGGCGGGGACGTCATCCTCGGGCTGGGGGTGGTGGGGATACTCCTGGTCTTCCTCTTCCCCATCCCCACGCCGGCCCTGGATCTGCTGCTCACGCTGAACGTCACCCTCTCGGTCATAGTGCTCCTGACCGCCCTCTACACGCTGAAGCCGCTGGACTTCTCGGTCTTCCCGTCCCTGCTGCTCATCCTGACCCTCTTCCGCCTGGCCCTGAACATCGGATCCACGAGGCTCATCCTCCTGAACGGCGCCCAGGGCACGGACGCCGCGGGCGAGGTCATCCAGGCCTTCGGCAACTTCGTGGTGGGCGGCAACTACGTGGTGGGGGTCATCATCTTCGTGATCCTCGTCATCATAAACTTCATGGTCATCACCAAGGGCTCCGGGAGGATTGCCGAGGTGGCGGCCCGCTTCACCCTGGACGCCATGCCCGGCAAGCAGATGGCAATAGACGCGGATCTGGCTGCGGGGCTCATCCAGGAGGCGGACGCCAAGGCGCGGCGCGAGGTGATAGCCCGGGAGGCGGACTTCTACGGGGCCATGGACGGCGCCTCCAAGTTCGTGCGGGGGGACGCCATAGCAGGCATCCTCATAACCGTCATAAACATCGTGGGCGGCTTCGTCATAGGCGTGCTCCAGAACGGCATGGCTCCCGGCATAGCGGCCCAGACCTACACCGTCATGACCGTGGGTGACGGCCTGGTGAGCCAGCTCCCGGCGCTCATGATCTCGACCGCGGCGGGCATCATAGTCTCCCGGGCGGGCTCCGAGGCCGCCATGTCGCGGGAGTTCACCGCCCAGTTCACCCTGCGCCACGAGGCCCTGGCGCTCTCGGGGGGCGTGGTCTTCTTCCTGGGGCTCCTGCCGGGGCTTCCCACCGTGGCGTTCTGCCTTACCGGCATCGTCATCTCGTCGGTGGCCTTCGCGCTCTGGCGCAAGAGGCGCGTCGCCGCCGCCATGGCCGAGGGCAGGGGGCCCAGGCCCGGTGGCGCCCAGCCTCCGGGATTCGCGGGCCTCCAGGGCCCCTCGCCCCCCCCGGGGGCGCCGGGCGGCACGCCGCCCCCGGGCTCCCCGGCCGGGCCCGCCCCGGGAGGGCCCCAGTCGGCCGCCGCCGCCGCGGCCCCCATAGTCGAGAAGGTGGAGGCGCTCCTCCCCCTGGACGTGCTGGAGCTAGAGGTGGGCTACGGTCTCATACCCCTGGTGGACGAGGAGCAGGGGGGGGAGCTTCTGGAGCGCATACGCTCCATCCGCCGCCAGTTCGCGCTGGAGTCGGGCTTCATCGTGCCGCCCATGCACGTCCGCGACAACCTCCAGCTGCGTCCCGGCGAGTACGCCATCCTAATCAAGGGGGACGAGGTGGCCCG
>JAISEQ010000242.1 GCA_031264045.1 Deltaproteobacteria bacterium | reverse complement strand
GAAATGCTGAACTGATCAACTGCAGAAATGCTGAACTGATCAACTGCAGAAATGCTGAACTGATCAACTGCAGAAATGCTGAACTGATCAACTGCTCAACTGATCAACTGTTGAACTGCTGAACTGCTGAACGGACTGATGATGCGTCAATCCGCCGCTGGACGGACGCGCGAATCGCCGGACTGCCGAACGGACGCATATGTCAATCGACATCAGAACGCACGGGCGTATTGACGGACCTATGACCGGACGGACTTACGTATGGACAAGCGTCCCATAAATTAGTATTCCCAACAATTGCAACAAGAGCTCCTGTGCCACGCTAAAGTTTCAAATTGAATACTGATGTAAAATTATATTAAAATACTACTGGAAACACCTGCAATGAAAAATTTTTCACCTTCTCATCCCTAAAATTCCAGCTGCGGCGTCATGAACTGCTCCCTGCAGGACATGGATGATCAAGTCCTGTTCGCCAGTCACTCCTGATCGCGAACATCATGCAGCCGACCAATAATCGATTGCCTCTCCACTCCGCCAAAAATAATTTTCTGGCATTTTCCTGAAGATCCGTCTTTCCTAACTATTTTCTGCATGGTCCCTGGCGGCTCAGGCGCCTGCTCCTGGCTTGGATTTTCGGACCACGGGGTCTCTTTTCCCGCGGCCGCCGTTGATTTTCGGGAGCGCGACCGCCTGGATCCCGCAGTTCGCGTCCTGGCGGCCGCGCGGCGAATCCCGGCGAAAAGCCGCCTAGCGGCGCCTGCCCTGTCGGGGAGGGGCGCCGGAGCCGCCGCCCGCTGGGAACCGGCGGCGGCAGCGGTCGCCCGGAGTCCGGGCGGCCGGCAGGCATCCGGGGAGGGGGGCACGGTCCGGTTCCCCCCGGCCCCGTCCCTGGACGCGGCCGGCGCCGCTTCGGGCCGGCGGCAAACGCGGAACGCGTCAAGGCCAACCCCCCGGTCCCGGCGGAACGCGTCAAGGCCCACTCCCGGTCCCGTCGGATAAAACACGGAGGCCGTCGGGCATGTCCCCCGGCGACGCCGTTCCGGCCCGTGCGGCCCCTGCGGCTTCAGGCCTCCCCGGGACCTCCTTACCGGCCCGCCCGGAGAGAAGGGCACCCGCAGGGCGGACCGCCTCAGACGGCCAGGATCTCCTTGGCCAGGAAGAGGAGGCCGATGACCCATACGGTGACCGTCAGCTCGGCCTTCCTGCCGCGGACGAGCTTCATCACTATGAAGAGGACCCAGCCCACGGCGAGCCCGTCCGAGAGGCTCAGGGTGAAGGCTATGATGACTATGACGGCGAAGGCGGGGAACGACTCGGTTATGTCCCTGAAGTTCAGGCTGGTGAGGGACCCCATCATGAGGAAACCCACCATGACCAGGGCAGGCGCGACGGCCGAGGCCGGGATCATGAGGAAGACGGTCGAGAGGAGCAGGCACAGCCCGAAAAGCGCCGCCACGGCCAGCGCCGTCATGCCGGTCCTGCCGCCCATGGCCACGCCCGATCCCGACTCCCCGTAGGTGGTGTTGGGAGAGACGCCCGCTGCGGCGCCCGCGAGGACCCCTATCGAGTCGGCCACGAAGGCGCGGCCCAGCTTGTGGCGGTAGAGCTCGGCGTCCTTGGGCCCCATGACGGTCATGAGCGCGATGAAGCCCGCAAGCCCGTCGAAGACCTCCATGAAGAGGAGGGTCATGACCACCCCCCAGAAGGCTCCCGAGGCCAGGACGGAGAAGTCGAACTGGAAGGCCACGGGACCGGGGCTGGGAGGGAGGGCGAACAGGCCCGAGGACAAGCCGGCAGTATCCGTCACGCCCATGGGTATGCCTATCAGGGTCGTGATGATGATGCCCGCCAGGAGAGCGAAGCGGAAGTTCATCGCCATGAGCGCCCCGGTCACGAAGAAGCCCGTGATCGCGAGCAGTCCCGGCCCGGAGGTGATGTTCCCCAGGCCGTACATGCCCGACTGGTCTACCGCCAGGATCCCGCTGTTCCTCAGCCCTATGTGGGCTATCATGAGTCCCACGCCCGCCGCGACCGAGTGCTGGAGGGCGGGGGAGACCTCGCGCAGGACCTTTTCGCGCAGGGGCGAGAGCGACAGCGCGACGAAGAGCGCCCCGGATACGAGGACCGCCGTGAGCGCCTGCTGCCAGGTGAAGCCCATCTGCGTGGCCACGACCACGAAGAAGCCTATGATGCCCATGCCCGGGGCGACGGCGAAGGGCAGGTTCGCCACCAGCGCCATGATGAGCGTCGCCGCGATGGTCGCGAGGGCCGTCGCCGTGAAGAGCGCGTCCCTCGGCATGCCGGCGAACGACAGGATCATCGGGCTCACCGCCAGGACGTAGACCATGGAGAGGAAAGTGGTCGCTCCGGCCGCTATCTCCAGCTGCGGCGTGGAATTGTGCTCGGCTACCTTGAACATGACGTGCCTCCCTTGTGGGTGCGACGGCCCGGGGAGGAGCGCGAGACAGAAAAACCCCTGCCCGGACCTAAGCGTTAAGTCCAAGAGGGGTTTTGCCTTCACCCGTCTTTCCCCGGTGTGCGCCGAGGCGCCCCGCGGGGTTCTCCGGAAAGTGTTCTGGCTCAGGGATCGTCCGGGCCCGCAGAAGCCTTCCCGGACCGTCGGGGCCCAGTGGCCGGGAGCTCAAGCCCCGTTCCGCGCGCCCGTCCCCCATCACAGCGGCGGGTCCGCCAAGGATTCTGACCTTGTTCCAAAACCGGATACGTCAGCATGCTATGTCCGTACGCCCTGCCTGTCAAGGGATAAAGCGCCCCCCGGACCGCCGATCCCGTTCGGGCGGAAGTCCGGTCCCGACCCGGACCCGCACGGGCCGAGCCCCGGGAAACGGCAGGGAGACGCTCCAGGGGCTCCGGGCGGCCTCGTCCGGCGCCCCGGTCATGTCCCGGCACGAGCCGGGGAGATCCCGGAGCCGGCGGGCAATTGCCGGCCGGGATTTTACGGCCGCACGGACGGCCGCAAGCCGCTTACCCGGCCGACGGCCCTGAAGAGGGCTGGCTACCCCGGACGCCGGGAGGGTTCGGCCGACGGCCCTGAAGGTGGCGGGCTGCCCGCGGACGCCGGGAGGGTTCGGCCGGCGATTAAAGACTTCCGCCAAGGATCCGATAAAGTCCGCAGGGACCCGCCGTGCCCCCGCGGGACCTTTGAAGGGCCATGGAAGGCGACCGGCGGCCAGGGACGGCCGGTGGGGCGAGGGCAGCCGGCACCGGCAGGCGCGGCCGATCCGGCTCCCGCGCCACGTTCCAGGCGCGAAAGGCGAGGCCGCCGGCCTGCGGCGTCCCGGAGCTCCGGCACCTCCCGTCCGAACCCTCCGCGCCACCGTTCCCCCTCACCTTCCGGCCGTCCTGCCCCGGCCTTCCCGTCATCCTCCCCTGCCCTGAACGGCGCCCTTCCCACTCCTCGGGGGGCGGCGCGTTCGAGCCGGACCGGGGAGCCTCCCCGCGCGGGGAGCGA
>JAISEQ010000237.1 GCA_031264045.1 Deltaproteobacteria bacterium | reverse complement strand
GGTTGATTTCCGGGGGCCCCCCCTTTTACTTGCCAAGCGGTAAAAGCGGGTCGGCGGGATGATTGCCGGTATGGGTGAGGTGGGGCGGACACCCGCCCGGGGAGGGGGCCGGGTCCGGGGAGATCCGCCCGGACGGGCGGGGAAGGGGGCGGGAGTCGGATCCCGCCCAGCCTCCGGGCGCTCCGGAACCGGCCGGGGCATCTCCTCCGCCCGCGCCGCCGGCGGAGGGGGCCGTGCAGGGGTGGAATTCGGCGGGGAGCCTCCCCGCCTCGGCGGCTTCCTGGGCGACGGTGCGGCCGACGGCGTCGGCCAGATCCCAGCTCTGGAAGCCTTCGGGAAGGAAGCCCCGGCGGGCGGCCTCGTGGGCGACCGTCCGCCCGCCATCGTCGGCGAGCTCCCACAGGGAGAAGCCCTCGGGGAGCCTGCCCCTGCAGGCGGCGAGATGCGCCGCTGTCCGGCCCCCCGGCCCGAGGATGCCCCACTCGTTGAAGCCCGGCGGAAGGCAGCCGGCCAGTGCCGCGGCGTGCGCCACGCTCCAGCCGTCGTGGTCCCGAAGCTCCCACAGCGCGAAATCATCCGGGAGGCTTGACCAGAATGCGGCGGCGTGGGCCACCGTGCGCCCCCGGCGGTCCGCCAGCGCCCACCCGCAGAAGTCCGGCGGTAGGGAAGCGGAACGTGCAGCTGCATGCGCCACCGTCTCCCCGCGGAAGTCGGACAGGCTCCAGTCCGCGAATCCGGAGGGGAGAGTCCCGGCGACGGCGGCGGCGTGCGCCACCGTCCGGCCCCGGTCGTCGGAGAGACCCCACTGTTCGAACCCTGTGGGAAGCCGTCCGGATCTGGCCGCACGGTGCGCCAGGGTCTCGCCGTCGGTGGAACGCTCGTCCCAGCCGTCGAAGCCCTCGGGGAGGGTCCCCTCC
Source organism: Deltaproteobacteria bacterium (assembly GCA_031264045.1). Classification (GTDB taxonomy): domain Bacteria; phylum Desulfobacterota; class Desulfarculia; order Adiutricales; family Adiutricaceae; genus JAIRZX01. The sequence continues at coordinate 5,677 of JAISEQ010000237.1, read as the reverse complement.
GCGGCCCTCCGGAAGAGATCGGCTTTCCGGTCGCTTGCGGTCATGCTCGACTCCCGCCGAACCGCGCGGAGGCGCGGCGCGGCAGCAAGCCGCCCGGGTTTCCGGGCCTGGCTTCCCGGATTCCCGCGCGTCCTCCCGCCTGGACATGGGTTTTTCTAAGCCATTCTACCACACGAACGGCCCCGGATGCCCGGAGAAACTTGGGGGGGGATGCTCCTGCGGCGCGGAGGACCGGGGACGTTGTCCGCGTTCCGTGCCCGACCTGCGCGGGACTCTTGCGGGGGCACGGACGGGGCGCGGTGCGCCGCAGCCAGCGGCGGTGCGGTCGGTTCGGGGCGCCGGCGGCACGCGTCCGGGGTCCTGTTCCTGTTCCTGGTCCTGGTCCTGGTTCTTGTCCTAGTGCGGCGGCCCGCCATTTTCGCCTGGAGCCCGGGCCGGGGATCGGGGGTGGTAGCCCCCGGGACGGGCTGCCTCTGAGGAGCGGGCGGAATCCGTTAGGCGGGAAAGGGGGAAGTTTGGATTGGGACCGTGCGGGGGAAACGGGACCGGGCGCGGGGGGGATTCGGGACGCGGGGGGATTAGCGGGTAAGAACGTGGGGTTCAGCGAGCGGCCTGAAGGGGAATGGATGAAACGGAACGCGTGACGTGTGGGGTGGGACGGCTCGGAATTGGAAATGGAACGGGGGCGTGGCGACGGGCGGGGGAGGCGAATCGTCGGGGAGGGTTGGAAGAGCTGAAAGCGGGAGGGAGGGAGAACGGGGGATGGGGCGGGCGGGACGGCGGGAGAGTGGGCAAGGGTGCCTTGCGGGAGGAAGAACGGGCGCACCGTCGGGAGTGGCGGCGGGAGAGGCGGGGGAGGGCGGCGGGAGAGCCGGGGGAGGAATGATGGGTGCGGTGGTTGAAAGTGCGCGGGAGGGTGCGGCGGCTGACAGCGCACGGTTCGGAAGGCAGACTTCCGTACAGGATTTCAGGATCCTGCGGCGCCGCGCGGAGAAACGGCGCCGGAACGACCGCCGGACGGGGCCGGGAGCGGAAGAGGACGCCGGGCGGTGCGGCTGGTTCTGCCGGACGGTCGAGGATCGGGGCGGGAGGCCCCGGAATTAGCCGCTTCGATTTCGGATACCGCCCCGAGGGTGCCGCTGTTGCGGAATGGGGAGGACGGAGCGGTGGAAGCCGTCGCAACCTCGCGGAAACACGGGCCCTCCGGGACGGAGCGCGGGGTCGCGCCGTCCGGGAGGGCCCGTGTGTTTTGCAAAATCTTCTTATATGTGTTAAAAAGCCGAAATGATAACTCCAAGGCGCCTAATGCAGCTTCTTTGGAGGCTATGAGGGCGCACCGGGGAATCACCTCGAGGCCACGGTCCCCTTCAACTTCTTGGCCCTCAGACGCTTGTCGTTCAGCTGCCTCTGGTGGGATTTGGGTACGGCGACGACCACCACCTTCGCGGTCCCAGGCCGGTAGACCCCGATCTTGCGGGCCGCCGCTTTGGAGAGATCGATTATTCTGCCGTCCACGAACGGGCCGCGGTCGTTTATCCGGAGCAGGAGCTTCTCCCTGGTGTCGGTGTTTATCACCTCCACCCACGTGTGCAGGGGGAGTGTCTTGTGGGCTGCCGAGATCTCGTTCATGTCGTAGACCTCGCCGCTCGCGGTCTTCCTCCCGTGGAACGGCTCGCCGTACCACGATGCCAGTCCCTTCTCCTTGTAACCGTCGGAAGAGGCAAGTATGTAGTACCTCTTGCCGTTTATGACGTACGACTTGCCCGAGCGTTTCGGGCCGGACGCGCAGCCGGCCAAAAGCGAGGCGGCAAGGAGGCAGGCGACTAGGATCCCCGCGAACCCGAGGCCGCAATGCGGAAAGGCCATCCGATGACGACAAAGAACACGTTTTATTCCAGACATTTGAGACTCCTGGCGGTCGCGGTCCTGGTGATCGCGCTGGGCGCAGCCGCGCCCGGCGCATCCGTGGCGGACGCCGCCTCTCCTATAAAGGCCACCCTGACTGACGGACAGAACTGGACCGGCGCGGGCGCCGGGACAGGCGGGGAGATCCTTCTTGCGCAGGGCAGGAAAGCTTCCCGCGGGAAAAAAAAACCGAAGCGGCGCGCGATGTCCTCTTCCCGCAAAAGCCCAGCGAGGAAGGGAAGGACGCTCGCTCCGGCGGCCGAGTCGCTCCCGTGGCCCGACAACGTCAAGGCGCTGGCGGGCTCGGGCGCGGTGCTCGTGGTCGACCACCATGCGGCAGGGGGGGAGCCGAGCGAGCTCATATCGCTCAACCCCGACAGGGACTACGTGCCCGCATCCATACTGAAGCTCGTCACGTCCGCGGTTGCGCTCTATTCCCTAGGCCCGGGATACCGCTTCCGCACAGGCTTCTACCTGGACAGAAACGGCGATCTGTGGATCAAGGGATACGGCGATCCCTACCTGGTCTCGGAGGAGCTCTGCAACGTGGCGGATCAGCTGAGATTTTCAGGGCTCACCAGGGCCAGAGACATCCGCGTGGACGACTCCTTCTTCGAGGAGGGAGTGGTCGGCGACGGCGTAACTTTCACCCGCAACCCATACGACGCTTATACCAGCGCGTTCGGAGTGAACTTCAACACCGTCAGCTTTCTTATCGACCGGAAGGCGGGCATGGTTGAATTAAATGAATGCACCCCGTTAACGCCCATGACGCGGGACATCGCCGCGAAGAGCCGCGGCGAGGGGGGAGGCAGGACAAGGGGAAAGCGCCGGAACTCCAGACAGAGGGCGGCGGGGGAGACAGTCCTGAACATCTCGGAGAGCCCGAGGGCGGCAGAGACCAACGGGGCCGAGGTTATCCGCGAGCTCCTTGTCCGACGCGGGGTTGAGATGGAAGGCGGCGTCTTCGTGGGAGGGCAAGTTCCCTCTGACGCTCGGCTTATCTACGAGCACAGCTCCACGCAGACCCTGCAGGACATGCTAACCGTGCTGCTGAAATACTCGAACAATTACATGACCAACCAGATATTCCTTACCATGGGTGCCGAGAAGTACGGGACACCGGGAAACTTCGAGAAGGGGCGCCGCGTGGTTCAGGACTTCCTTGACCTTTACAGGCTTCCGGGGCTTACCCTTGTGGAGGGGAGCGGGCTCTCGCGCAACAACCACCTGACTGCGCGGCAGATGGCCGAGGTCCTGCGCGTTATGGAACCGGCCAGATCGATAATAAAGAGCGACAGCGATGGGACGGTGTACTACAAGACAGGGACCATGACCAACGTCCAGACGCTTGCGGGATACATAGAGAGGCCGGGAAGGCCGGATGAGCCTCTCTCGTTTGTGATACTGCTGAACGGGAAGTACGAGCCGGGCACGAGAAACAGGATACTCTCGGCTCTGAAGGCCCACCTGGTTGACGGTGGGAACGAAGTCGAGACCGGCCGCGGCTAGGGGGGGCCACGTGTCCGGGGATGAAGGCCGAGCGCGTCCCGGACGGTGCGCCGGATCCTCCCTTTCGGGCTGGAAGAATGTTACAGCGTCTCCGAGGCAAATGAAAGGGGAACTCGCAAATTTTTCCTCAGCCGCCGAGCCTTGTCGCGCGCCCGTCCGCCCTCGAGCTCGCATCCTTCCTGCGGCTCATTGGTCTGATACCAAGCTCCAGGCATTGCCCCGCACGCGTTCCGGAGGTTCCGAAAGAGCGCTTGAATATTGAAATTTTTCCCTGCTTTTATCTTCCAATATCCATCTTCTCTCGCGAAGTTATTCCCGATTAGCTCGATTGAATCCCTATTATATTGTTGATACCTCTAAGATGACCGAAATTACATATATCTAGGCTCCAGGTCGCAGTAATATCGCTTGAATTACAGTTATCGGTTCCGGGAGCCGGAAGCAGATTTGTAATGCAAGTTGCTTACCTCAGTAGCGCCTTTGATTATTCAAAAATGCTCAATGATTACCTATATCTCCCACACGGCACATGTCTGGCTATCTCTTATGCACCTAGATTCCCACGCCCTATCTTTGGTTTGTCAATAAGCATAACTGTGCTTATATTATAAGATATCTATGCCTATAGGATCAAACGGGAACCAGATGATCTGAAGTTGCCAGGTCGTGTTCTCTCTCGCGCCCCGGAGAGACGCCTGGTTTATGACGGCTCGGGTAAGTTTTGGGGCAAAAATTTAATATTTTTTTTTCTTCACGCTTCGATAGAATATTTTTATAACGACGTGCAACATTGTAAAATTTCGCATGAGGTTTTTCTCCCAATCAGTACCAGGATGCCCGGATCAACCCATTGAGCTTCCCGGTACGGCGTCACGGTATGCCATGTGCTGTAAGAAATTGGATGCCGGTTTTATATCCCCATTCCCTCTGCGGATTATTCGATTCCGAAACGCCAGCCCGCCCGCCGCGACACCGCAGAGCGCCCGCAGGAACAACCAGTAAAAATTAGTGCCAGCTCCAATATTATTTTGGATATATCGTGTTCTTTGCCGCATAGCGGATGTTTCTCGTTCTGGCATAACGCCACAACAGCTTGAGCTTTTCTGAGGGACATTTCCGCGATCGCGCGCTTAGTGCCCTGATCCCTTCTCTCGCGAGTCTCGGCCCCGTTCCACCCCCCCTCACCCCGGCCGCGCACGGCCTGGCAACTTCCAGTCCTCAGGATGACATCAAGAGCTTGCTGCATTCTGTCGGCGGCCCGCAACATCTGCGATCCCCCGGGGCGGTTCGCAGGACGGAGTCTTTCCGCCAAGCCCGTGAGGGGACGCGTCCGTCCCGGCTCACGGAAATGGCCCCCGGAACTGCCGGCCTCTCTCCGGTTCCCGTCCTCTGCCATTCGAACTCCCCGTGCCCGCTGGCGGCGTCACGGAACCCTGCGGACGGCCTTCCGCCGCCGCTGCGGCCAGCGGTAGTCCGGCGGCTTGCCTCCCGGGAGGGCGGTCCGACGAAACCTGGTTCCGGGTCAGCTGAGATCCGGTCCTTTTCCGTCTGTGAAACCGGGGAAGCGGCATGACGAATAAAAGGCTCCGGGCTTGGATCCCCGACGGAGACGCCTGCCTTTAAAGTGTCCTCCCAGTTGCGGGATGTGCCCGTCGCGGTGGTGCCGGAGCCTTGCGGACGGCCTTGCTCCGTCATGCTGACCTGTGGCGGCTTCCATATCGCGTGGGGCACTGCGGGGCTTGCCTGGTGACAGTCAGCTTCCCGGAAGCGGCGCCGCGACATCATAATGCGTCATTGTGCTCTTCCGGCAGTAAGGGAAGCTCGCCGAACCCGCCCGGAGACGCTGCGGGCTCGAGATGCCGGCCGGTATCCCCGGCCTCTCTGATACAACCGTTGCCTTACGTCGGCCTTCTCTGTCCTTCCGGGCGGCTTTTCTCCCCCCTCATGAATACCGTCCTGCTCCCGTAGCGTACGGGGACGCGGGGTGCTCGTTTCTTTACAATCGGTCTTCTGCCTGCGGTGCCGCCTCTTCCGCATTCGGCTATTGGTCCGTTGCAGATGCTTGCCGCCCTTAAGGACACCCTTGACGTCAGGTCGGCGGGGAAGACGTTTCGGATACGCGCCTAATGTCCCCGAAGCAAGTTGCACAGAGTTTCCTGTGCCGGTTCCAGCCCTGCTCAAGGGCGCAATCCGTGCAGGACACTTTTTCCGCTTACCTGCGAATGGCCGTCTTTGCCATTTCCGAGAATTTCCTGCCGCG
>JAISEQ010000213.1 GCA_031264045.1 Deltaproteobacteria bacterium | reverse complement strand
TCCCTTCTCCCTTCTCCCTTCTCCCTTCTCCCTTCTCCCTTCTCCCTTCTCCCTTCTCCCTGCTCCCTGCTCCTGCTCCCTGCACCCCCGGAGCGGATTCCTCCTGCCAACCCCCCTCCCGCGCCGCCCGTTCCGTCCGTGCCGGACCGCCGTTCCCTTCCCCCCCGCGCGGGCCCCCGTGGTGCCCGGCCCCCAGTTCCGGGAGCGCGTTTCCCGCACGATCAAAGATTTTTGCCATATTTTACAATTTTTGACGTTTTTCGAAATTAAATTCTTGCTCCTACGCCAAATAATTTCATTTCCACAATTTTTCGCCGGAACACCGAGCCTCTCCGCCGGGAGGACACGTCCGTCCCGCGCAGGGCGCTACCCCGGAAACCCGTTGCGGAATGTCCAGTTGCAAGACAGTTGCCTTCACTCTCCAACCTGCTGACGGTGCCCCGCGCCGCTTCCGGCACTCGGAGACCATCACGGGCAGGGACCCGGCATTTTTTTTTATTTTTTTTCCCCCACGAACGAACAAGCAGTATTTCCGCGCCGTTGCAGGCCCTGCGCCCTCCCGGGGGCCGCGTGCCGCCGGGGAGCGGTCCATGGAGGGATGCTGTCCGGAAAGCCGGTATCCATGCGGCTTTCAGGGTTCTCAGGGCTCCCGGGGGACCCCGGAGTCCCCCTCGGGGCCCGCGCGGGGCAGGGCATTTTCCTCTTGCATTTTTGCCAGCCAGGTGTGATAATCCGCAGTGACCTTGATCCTCGCCCTCCCCGGGCGCGGCAATGGGTCAGGCCACCTGTCTATCGGTGCCAGAAGCGTCCCATCCCTTCGGCCCCCGCCCTCGAGTGGGGCAGGCCGCTGGAGTCCCGGGGCGGGCGCCGCGGCTTCTCCGGCTCCCCGTTCTTTCCCGTTTTGGCCCAAGGTTTCCCCCTTTGAGACATCCTCCATTCCAGAACCAACCCTTTCCCTGAAATTAAATATAGAAGCCCCTTATCCGGCCAGCGCCAACGTTCTGTCGAACGCGCGGGCGGGAATAGGGGGAGTCTTATTCTTTTCAGGCGCCTTACTGGTCCGGCCTCGCCGGATCCGCACTACCTTCCTTCATTACCCAGACCCCAGCAAGGGGCCCGGGCGCTTCACGGAGACGTTCAAATGAAAACGATTTATGTTGGCAACCTGCCGTTCAGCTCCACACAGGCCGAGATAAGCGATCTCTTCGGCCGCTACGGGACGGTCCACTCCGTCAACGTCATCAACGACAAGGAGACCGGTCGCCCCCGCGGCTTCGCCTTCGTCGAGATGGACCCCGAGGAGGCCGTCAAGGCCATCGACGCGCTGAACGGCACCGAGCTCGGCGGCCGCAGCCTCAGGGTGAACGAGGCCCGCAGCCGCGAGGACCGCGGCAACAGGGGCGGCTACAGAAGGGACTAGCCGAAACGGGCCCCAGGGCCCGCTCCGGATTCCCGGAAGACGCCTTCAGGCCCCCGGCCCCAAGGCGCCTTCCAAGCCTCCCGGCCCAGCGCCTTCACGAGTCCGGGTCAGTCCCGGCACGCGACCAGAGCATCACCGCCGGGCCTTTGAAGCCTTATCCAGCGAGGGGAGTTCCGCCGCAGCATTAAGATTCCCGCCCTTCAGACATTTCCAGCGTCATCCGCTTTTCTGGCTTTGATGGAACACCAGAGGGAACCCCCCTTGAAGCGGGCTTCCCGCCGCCCCGAAGGGACGACGGGAAGCGCCCCCAGGCCCTTCACCCCGGCGCAGCCGGTCCCGCCCTGCTCTCTTCGGCCCCTTCGAGCCGTCCGACGGCACGGGTCATGCCCGCCGGGGACAGGTCCCTGATTCCCGCCCGAACCCCTCCCGACGAGAGGAGCCCCAAGGGGCCCCGAAGCCTTCCCTCTTCCCGGACAACCCGTTTGCCGCCGCTAGCGCCTGAAGGGACTTTCCCTTACCAGGCGCGCTTTTTTTTGTGCGCCGCAGAGCCCCCCGCCCGCGGGGGGGCGCCAGCAGTCCCGCAGCGTTCAGGCGATGCGGACGTCCGCCCGCGGCGGGCCGCAACCCGGCCCTCCCGGGCCGCGCGGCGCGGCTTCCCCGTCCCGCTCGCACCGCCGGCTGTCCCGCGGCTTCCGGCACCGACGTCCGCCGCCGACAGATCCGTTCAGACCACCGCTCCCTGCCCGGCCCGGCCCGCCCTCGGGCGCCCACCACGGGAGCAGCCCGGAAGACCGGGGGGATGCCCCCCCGGCCCTCCGGGTGACCTGATTCCGCCCGGACGCGCCAGGCTTCCCGGCGGGGAAAGACCGCATCCTTTTGAAAACGCTATTCATCGGAAACCTTCCGTTCTCCTCCACCCAGGCAGAGATAACCGAGCTCTTCAGCCAGTGCGGGGCGGTCCACGCCGTAAACCTCATCTTCCACAAGGAAACCGGTCGCCCCAGGGGCTTCGGCTTCGTAGAGATGGACGACGATGCGGCTGACGCCGCCCTCGCCACACTGAACGGCACCGACTTCGGCGGCAGAAGCCTCAAGGTCGAGGCCAGGCACCGCGACGCCAACGACTAGGACCCCGCGGGCCCCGCATCGTCGGCGGGGTCCGCCCCCCCTGCTCCGGCCAGACTACCGGCCCCCGGCTCCCCCCGGGGGCCGTTTTTTTTCAGCGTTCGGCGCTTTCCGGGAGGACCGGGAGCGGGGAGGTCTCCCCGATGACCGCCGTGAAGTCCGGGAGAGGACCCGGACGGGCCGCCGCCGGACCGGGGGACCGCCGCAACCCCGCCCTCCGCCTTCCCTTCCCCCCCGGCCTCACCCTCCCCTTCCCGTGCCCGCACACCCGCCTCCCGAATATCACGCGCCCCATGCGGCGGGGAGGAAAACCTCCGGGTTCCAGAAGCGCCCCGCCTCGGGACGGCGTATCTCCAGGTCGTCCCGCATCCCCGACTGCCCGCGTTCAACGTTCCGCATCCCCGACTGCCCGCGTTCAACGTTCCGCATCCTTGACTGCCCGCGTTCAACGTTCCGCATCCTTGACTGCCCGCGTTCAACGTTCCGCATCCTTGACTGGCTAACCGGATTGTGGGAAAATTGGCACAAGATTATTATCGGAGCCTGTATCCCCAGCGCCCGCCAGTCCTGGCCGCCCGCGATGTCCTTGCCCTGCCGCAGCCAGCGCTGCCCGCGCCCGCACATGTTCCTCTGGCGGCGACGTCCCCGCCGCCGCCCCGCCGAAACTCGCCCCATCCCGTCTGCCGCAGGACGAATCCCGAATCCGAGAACCCGACAGACCGTCAAGGAGACGTCATGAACCCCCTCCCCAAATTCGAGATCCTCTACGGCGCGGCCTTCCCCATACTCCTTTACCGCCTGGACCAGGGTGAAGTCTTCAAGGCCGAGAGCGGGTCCATGGTGGCCATGGACGGCCACCTCGAACTGGCCGCCAAGATGGAGGGCGGGATCATGCAGGGCCTGGCCAGGAAATTCCTGTCCGGCGAGAAGGCCTTCTTCCAGTACGTGACCGCCCCCAAGGGCCCCGGCGAGGCCTACTTCGCCCCCACCTACCCCGGGAGCATCTTCCCCGTCGAGCTGAACGGCTCAGCGCGGCTCCGCATACAGAAGGACGGCTTCCTGGCCGGGACTGCCGACGTGGCACTGGAAACCATCTCCCAGGGCCTGGCCAAGGGGCTCTTCTCCAAGGAAGGGTTCTTCATCCTCCGGGCCTCGGGCACGGGCATCCTGTTCCTGAGCTCCTACGGCGCCATCCACCCCCTCCAGCTGCAGCCGGGCCAGGTGGTGAACATCGACAACGGCCACCTGGTCGCCTGGAACGACGATCTCCGCTACGAGATCCGCAAGGCCTCGAAGTCCATCGTCACGTCCATCACCTCCGGCGAGGGGCTCGTGTGCTCCTTCACCGGGCCGGGCACCGTCTACATCCAGACCCGGAACCCCGCGAACCTGACGGTCGCCAAGGCCTGAACCCCCGGGGAACCGGGGACGCCCGAGCCGCCGGCGGGCGCCCTCCCCTGCCCCCCGGGCGCGAACATTCCGATCCGGTTTCGCCGTGCCCGCGCGCCCCGCGCGCGATCGGAACCGGCACAGGGCCGTCCCCGCCGGAGCGCCCGGGCACGGTCCCCTCCTGGAGCGCCGCCGGTCGGGATCATGCCGCCAGAGCCCGGACGGAAAGGCCTCGCGGCCCCTGCGGAACTCCCCGGGCCGCCTGCGGCGGCGCGGGGCGCCGGACGACCGGAACGCGGACGACGCGCCCGCCCCGCTCCGCTCCGCTCCCCCTTCCCGGCCCGCGGCCCCGGCGCCCGGGGGGCGGTCGCCGCCGGGCCTCCGCCCGCCCCCCCTGTCCCGCCGCCAAGCCGCCCCCCCTGTCCCGCCGCCAAGCCGCCCCCCCCCTATCGGGCGACGCACGTTCCTCGGCCCCCTCGCCAGAACTTGCGGTCCTGGCCCCTTGCCTCACTCCAAAAAGTGGTTTATCATTGGCTTTGCGCCCGCTAACGGGACTGCCCCGCCTGCGGCCGCCCCCCTGCCCGCGCCTCCCCCAATACCCGACCCCCTGTGCGGGGACACCTGCGGCGGGGACCCCGGGCGCCCGCGCTCCGGGGCGGCCGGGCCCATCCTGCAAAGAGGCGGCATATGTCTGAAGCTACCCAGAAAATCGAGACCGCTCCGGTACCGACCGAAAACGACGGGAAGTACCTGACCTTCCAGCTGGCCGGCGAGGGCTACGGCATCGGCATCCTGAAGGTGCGCGAGATTATCGGCATGCTGCCGGTCACCCCTGTCCCGCAGACCCCCCTGTTCCTCAAGGGCGTCATAAACCTCCGCGGCCAGGTCATACCGGTCGTGGACCTGCGCCTGAAGTTCGGGCTCCCGGAGGAGGAGTACACCGAGCGCACCAGCATCATCGTGGTGGAGGTGAAGGGCCTCAACGGGAACATACCCATCGGGATAGTGGTGGACACGGTCTCGGAGGTCATAAACATCCAGGCCCACGAGATAGAGCCGGCCCCCGCCTTCGGATCCACCATAGACATGAACTTCATCCTGGGAATGGCCAAGACCGGGGACGGGGTGAAGATCCTCCTGAACATAGACCTGGTGCTCTCCGCAGAGGAGCTGGGGGCCATGTAGCCCCGCTCCCGCGGCGCCCCCCCCCTCCCGCGGCCCGCCGGCCTTCCCGGCCCAGCACGGGCGCGGCCGCCCGCAAGCCGGGAACCCCGGCCCCGCGTTTCTCCGCCCGCGTAACCCCTAGCGCGCCAAGCCCTTTAAATGAAGCCTCAGGAGCGGCGCATCGGCGCGGCCCCGCAGACCCCTGGCCCGGAAAAGTCCGGGAGGCGCACTTGAAGCGCCCCCGGGCCCCGGGCGGAGTTTTCAAGCATGTCATCCTTCAGACAGAACAGACAGTCAGGACTATTCCGGAAGCTGGGCGCACACGCGGCCATGGTCTCCATCGCGGCGCTCGCCCTGGCCTCCTGCGCCCCCCGCTACGAGTACAGGGCGGTGCCGGTGCGCCCCGTCTCCGGATATCCGGGACAGGCCCACGTGGCCGGAGCGAACATCGGCGCGGTGGCCTTCTACTCCCCGCAGGAGCTCACCCAGCTCTTCGGCTTCGATCTGAAGAAGGCCGGGGTCATCCCGGTGCAGGTCATGGTCCAGAACAACTCGGAGGCTCCCGTGACCTTCCTGGACGGGGCGAGGATGCAGGACATAAGCGGCAACGCCTGGGAGGTCCTCCCCTCCGAAGTGGTCTTCACCAGGATCAACAACTACACCTCCGGCAGCCTCAACGGCGAGAAGGGCGTCCGGCGCACCCTCCTGTGGGGGCTGGCCGGGGCCGCGATGGGCGCCGCCGTGGGCGCGGCGACCGGCACCAACGTGGGCGAGGCAGTGGGCAAGGGAGCCGCCCTGGGCGGCGCGGCCGGGGCCGCGAGCTCCGTCATGGGCATAGGCACCACCGACGACACCTCCCAGGACGTCATGAGGGACTTCTCCTCAAGATCGCTCAACCACCGCACCGTAGCCCCGGGCGCGGAAGTCTCAGGCTTCCTGTACTTCCCCTCGGAGGCGGCCCAGCCGAGGGGGCTCACGCTCAACATAGACGTCGGCGGCCAGCGCCAGAACGTCGCGATGAACCTCTAGCCCCTTGACCGCAATCCGGACCCCCGGCCCTCCGCCGCCCGGCCCGGCGCCGCCGGAAGCGGGAGACGGAGCGGCCGGCCGAGGGATCCCGGATCCCCGCTGGCGCGCGGCGCCCCCGGAATCCGCCGCCGGGGGACCGTTCCCGGACGCTCCCGGCGGATCCGGCCGCCCCCCGGCGGAAAGGCCCGCCTCGGGCCCGGGGACGCCGTCGGCGGACGCCGGCCGGCTGGCCGGGTTCGTGGGCCGCTGCTTCTGGACATGGCTGGGGGGGAGGGTCGAGCGCTGGGCCTTTCTGGGGCGCACCTTCCTCCTGGGGGCGGAGAGCGTGATCCGCTCTCCCCGCAGCAGGCGGCGCTTCATCTGGTCCAGGATAGTGGACGAGGCGTGGCTGTGCCTCCGCAACTCGGTCTTCTTCGCCTCCGTCCTGGGCATCATGGCGGGATTCCTGTGGGCCGTCGTCTGGTACGGGGCGCTGAAGAACATAGGCGGCTCCGACAACCTGGTGAAGCTCGCGCTCACGGTGCAGCTGAACGAGGTGAGCCCCTTCCTCATCGCCATGGTGGTGACCACCGCCTACACGGGCCCCTCCGCCACCCGCCTGGCCCGCATCAGGATCTCCGGCGGCTTCGAGACGCTGATGCTGATGGGCATCCCGCCCGCCCATCTCCTGATCTGGCCCCGCTTCCTGGGCCAGCTGTTCGCCTTTCCCCTCCTCCTGCTCTTCCACTGCGCCTTCACCGTGATGGGCGTCGGCCTGGGCGCCCGGGTCTTCGCGTCCTTCCCCCTCCAGGACTTCATGACCGTCCTCGTCTCCGGCATCGAGGGCTACAGCTTCTTCCGGATGGCCGTCCAGAGCGTCCTCATGTCCTGCGCCCTGAGCTTCTACGCGCTGCACATGCCCTACACCTCCCGGAGGGGCCAGGAGGTCGAGGTCCCGGATCTCGTCCGGAGCGGAAACCTGGAGGGCCTGTTCTGGGCATCCCTGGCCGGAATCCTGGTCTCGGTGCTCTATGCCTGACGGCGGCGGGACCGGAACGGCCGCGCCCGGAGTCCGGGGCGCCCCCCCCGCCCGCAGGCCGGAGTCGGACGCCGCCGCGCTCACGTTCACGAGGGTCAGGCTGGCCGAGGACGGGAAGCTCGGGCGCCAGCTCGACCTGAAGCTGATGCCCGGCGACGCGGCGCTGGTGCTCCACCCGTCAGCCCAGGCCCTGCGGGAGCTCATCCGCATCGCCATGCGCCAGGAGAGGCCCCCGGAAGGCACCGTGACATGGGGGCCAGCCGTGGACCCCCGCGACAGGGGGCTGTGGGGGAACCTCCGCTTCAACCTGGGCATCGGGCTGGTCCACCGCAGGCTGTTCCTGGTCCCCGGAAGGACCGTGCTGGAGCACCTGGCCCTCTTCTTCAGCTACCACACCGAACTGGGCCCCGAGGAAATCCTGCCCCGGTGCCGCGGGCTCCTCAGATCCGTGGGCGTGCGCGAAAGCGAAATGCACGAGATGGGCACCTCCCTCCCCGCAAGGCTTCCGATGAGGCTCAGGATCCTCGGGCTCCACGCCCTGGCCGCCGCCAAGGAGCCCTGGCTGTACATTTTCGAGTGCCCGGGCGAGCTGGGTCCCGACTTCCCCGGGGTCTGGCGGGCGGCGGAGGACCACCGGGCGCGGGGCTCCGCCGTGCTGGTCCTGGACGAGGCGACGCGCCCGGCCTACGGCCGCGCGGGCTTCACCAGGACCGTCCTGCTGGGGGAAGTGCCGGACGCCGGAGGGCGCGGGCCCGACGCCGAGAGGGCGGACGGCTTCTGACGCGGCCCCGGGGCCCCGCCTCCGTCCGGAAGGCCCCCGCGGCCCGGGTCCCGGAAATCCCCCCGGGGCGTAAGGTCCCGGCGGGCGGCTCCGGCGGGAAACGCCTCCCGCGGGGACGGGGCTTCGGGGGGACGCCTCCCGGGAGGGCGGACATTAGGGCAGGGGCCGGAGAAGGGTTCCGGCGGAGGAGGGACGGATGGGCTCGGACGCTGGCAAACTCATCCTGACGAGGTCCCCGTACACCCTCATGGAGAAGCTGACCGGCCTCCTCCTGGTGGCCCTGTTCGTCCTGGTCATGGGGGCGGCGGCCATAGTGGGGGCCGGAAGGGGCCTGTTCAGGGGATACACCCATTACTTCGCGGTGTTCAACCAGGGCTACGGGATAGCGGCCGGAGTGGACGTGCGCTACTTCGGCATAGAGATAGGCTCCGTCACGGCGGTGGAGCTCATGACCAACAACAAGATCCGCATGAGGCTCCGCATAGCGGACGACTACGCGGACAGGGTCCTGGGCGACTGCCTGGCGGTGGTGAAGAGCCCCACCATCATAGGATCGGAGTTCATCGAGATACAGCCGGGAACGGAGCTTGCCATGCCCATCCCGCCGGGGGGCCAGATCCCCGCCCTGGACACCGCCACGCTCGAGGACATGCTGGCCGCGCTGGAGATCCCCAAGAAAATCACCCAGACGAACAGGCTCATGAACGACTTCCTGGCCATCGCCGACCGCCTGCAGGACAACGAGGGCCCCCTGTTCGCGACCCTGGAGAACTTCCGCTCGGTCTCCTCCCGCGTGGCCGAGGGCGAGGGATCGCTCGGGGCGCTCCTCACCAGGCCCGACGCCCACGACGAGCTCTTCGCCGCCATCCGCGAGGTCCATGCCGCGACGGTCTCCATAAGGGACGCGTCCGTCTCGATCAGGGACGCCTCGGCCTCCATACGGCTCGCCGCCATGTCGCTGGAGAAGGACGTGCCGGGCATCACCCGGCAGACCGAAAGGATCCTCCGCGATATAGAGCTGGGCACCCGGTCCTTCCCGGAGGTGGCCCGCGGGGCCAGGGAGGGCCTGAGGGACGTGCATCAGGTCCTGGACTCGGCCAAGCGGAACTTCCTCATCCGAGGGAACCTCGCCGCCGACCCGCCTCCCCGGGGCGTGGACCGGCCCCTGAGGGGCCGGTGACGTGGGGGGGACGGACGCGGAGTCCGGCGCGGGCAAGGCCCGTGCCGGCGGTTTCCGGACCGGGGCGTCCGCCGCGCCCCGCCGGGG
>JAISEQ010000200.1 GCA_031264045.1 Deltaproteobacteria bacterium | reverse complement strand
CCACGGGGAAGCACCACCGACCTCGCGCCCGACCCCTTCGCCCTGGCCGAAAGCTCGTGCATGGGATCCCGCGTGAAGGCCACCTCGTCCGGATCCCCTTCAAGCGTGAAGACCCCCGGACCCGGTCCGAGGCGTACGAGTACGTGACCGCTACCCGTCTTCACGGCCCGGAAGCACCGCCTCGCCGGAGGCGTCTCCCGGAATGGGGCTCTTTCGACCGTTGGCACGGTGACCGTTGGGTTCGGAGGTGTCTTCGGGGCAACCTCCGGCGGCCGATGATTGCTGGGTGTTGCGGCAGGAGCAGTGGCGTGACCGTGATCTGGGGCTACGGCTGGAGAAGCGGCTGAAACGGGAGCGGGGGCATGGGCATGGATAGGGGCAACGACAGGAGCGGGGGCATGGGCAGGGGCAGCGGCAGGAGAGGGAGCATTGGCAGGGGCAGCGGCAGCGGCAGGAGCGGGAGCATTGACAGGGGCAACGGCTGCGGCAGGAACGGGAGCATGGGCAGGGGCAGCGCCTGCGGCAGGAGCGGGGGCATTGGCAGGGGCAGCGGCTGCGGCTGCGGCAGGAGCGGGAGCATTGGCAGGGGCAGCGGCTGCGGCAGGAACGGGGGCATGGGAAGTGGCAGCGGTAGGAACGGAGGCAGTAGAAGGTCCCAAAGCAGGGCTCGGGGTCTTCTCCTGAGCCGAAACAGATAAAGGAGCAGAATCGGCAGAAGATCTCCCTGCAGACCTGACCCCGGAAGTCCCGGATGTTCCGCAAGCAACCCTATCCGCTTCCAGAGCGATGTCGGGGTCACCGGCACCGGACGCCGCCTTCGGGGCAGTCACTCTGCCGGGGACAGCTCCGACATCGGGAGCTCCCTTCCCGCACGGCGGGCGAGACGGGACGAATTCGATGGCATCCCTCTCCCCAACGGCATCCATCTCACCGACGGCTTCCATCTCACCGACGGCTTCCATCTCACCGACGGCTTCCATCTCACCGACGGCTTCCATCTCCCTCACGGCTTCCCTTTCCCAGACGGCATCCCTTTCACTAACGGCTTCCCTCTCCCCGTCGGAACCCCGGGCATCCACGGGAATCAGGCCGCCGTCCACGAATACGGCGGCTCCCGTCCTGTCGGCGTAGACCAAGCCGCGTCTGAACAGAGAGTCCGCAGCGGCCTCGGAAATCCCCGCAGCGCCCATGAGCCTCTCCCGGACTCCGGGCAGATCGCTCTCCGAAGGCGGCGGTCCGGGCCGGTCGTCTTCGAGGGCCCCGGCCGCGTCCCCCGGGCTCAGGAAGACCATGTGGGAGGCGAGCGCGCGGACCGCCCTGGACAAGCCCATGACGCACGCGATCCCGCAGGCCGCCTCCTCGGCGCTCTGGATGCCGCCGCCGGCGTCCAGGCCCTCCAGGCACATCTTCAAACTCACCGGGCCCCTTCCGCGTACGGGCGGAGCCCCGTCTTCCTGGAGTTCCCAGCAGTCCCCCCGGCAACTTACGGTCGGGCCGTTCCGGAGCCTGAAGGTTCCGGCAGGGATCAGTGCGATCTCCAGGTCCGTGTCACTCGCAGGCGCGAGCGGGCCGGCCGCCTCCGGCTCCCGCGCGAGGCTTAAGCCCTCTGCCTCCGGCTCCCGAGCGAGGCTTAAGCCCTCCGCCTCCGGCTCCCGAGCGAGGCTAAAGCCCTCCGCCTCCGGTTCCCGCGCGAGGCTGAAGTCCTCCGCCTCCAGGAGCGCAGCGGGCTCCGGAGCCGCGATCAGGGACGCCAGAGGGTAGAGGCGGGCGAGTTCCCCGGCGAACGCGTTTTCCTTGTCCCAGGCGATGGACATCTCCGTCTTCAGGCGTACCGTCTGCTTCCTCGCCTCGCCGATGCGCTCGGCAGCCATTGCCGTCTCCGAAGCGATCGGGCCGGCCCAGGCGCCGATGTCCCAGTCGCGGGGCGACTTCTTTCCGTGGGCGGGGAAGTCCCCGGAGAACGGGAGCATGCCGGAGGTGCGGAAGTCCCCGGGTAGCGGGTGCATGCCGGATCCGGGGAAGTCCCCAGGGAACGGGTGAATGCCGGATCCGGGGAAGTCCCCAGGGAACTGGTGAATGCCGGATCCGGGGAAGTCCCCGGGGAACGGGTGAATGCCGGATGCGGGGATGTCCCCGGGGAACGGGTGAATGCCGGATGCGGGGATGTCCCCGGGGAGCGGGGGCATGCCGGATGCGGGGAAGTCTCCGGGAAACGAGTTCTTGCCGTGGGCGGGGAAGTCTCCGGGAAACGGGTTCTTACCGAAGGCGCGGAAGTCCCCGGGTAGCGGGACCGTGCCGGGAGCGGGCAGGATCCTCACGAGCGGGCCCGAGCCGGGCCGGGAGGGGGGGATGCCGAAAGCCTCCGCGGCGGCTGGGTACCAGTTCCTGCCGGGTCCCCGGCCCCTTACGGCGGTACCGCTGAAGGCCCGCTCGATGCCGAGATCCGCCAGGGCGGACGAGTAGCCGGTGTGGAGATCCTTGAGCGCGTCCCTCCCCGGCAGGATGGAGCTCAGCCTGAGCCTGCCGTCCGTGTCCAGGGGGAACACCAGGAGATGGATGTGCGGGGTGCCCTCGTCCATGTGCAGGACCGAGCTCACGAGATTGTCCCCGAACCGGCGCTCGGCCCAGCCCTGGGCGGCCGAGGCCCACTTCTTCACCCTTTCGGCGTGGAGCGTCCCGGCTCCGGAAACGTTCCCGGACCTGAAGAAGGCGGGGCTCGCGCCGAGGACGAAACCCGCCATGACGGCCGTGCGGGGGCCCGGGCGGGGCCCGCTTACCCTCGCGAGGCACATGGACCGCAGGTCGTCCGAGGGGGAGCCCTTGAACGTCACGTTCATCCCCCTGCGGGAGGGATCCCCGTTGACGGCGCCCGCGAGCCTGTGGTTGTGCCTGAAGACGGCCGCCACGGCGTCCCACGAGGTGTACTTCCGATAGTCGAGGTGCGAGCGGAGCGCCGCCGAAGCGGACGTGCCTGCTTCCGTTCTCATGGCCGTGCCTCCCTTCTTACGCCTCCGGCCACGGGACGTCCCCGGAACGCCGGCGGCCTGAAGGACGTGAACGCCATCCCCTCCAGGGCGAGGAACTTGGATATCCGGGCGAGCGGGGCCGAGCGCGGAGAGCCCGCCAGCCGGATCTCCCTGGCCTCCAGGTGCGGCAGAAGAAGGCGGGGCTCGGAAAACCTGCCCAGGACCATCACCCCGGATGCGGCGTCCCTTGCCTTCACGAGAAGGGCAACGGCCGGGCTTCCGCAGACGACGGCAGCGGGGCCGTCCCCGCCGATGACGAACGGAGCGGCCCCGGAGCGCGGGTGGCGAACGTCCCTGGGAGCGGAGGCGCCCGGGAAGCCCATGCGGAACGCTCCCCCCCCGCCCTCGCATATGAACAGGGCCGACCCGAACCTGTCGGAGGCGAGCTTCCCTTCCCGCCGGAGGGACTCGCAGAGCCCCTCCGGCGCCCCGACCGCGCCGGTGAGGAAGCCCAGCGCCTTATCCCATCCCGCCCCGCAGATCTCGGGGGCGGGCGGGGTTCTCGCCAGAGCCCGCGCGAGCCTACCCTTCGCGCCCGTCGCCCTGAAGAACGCCAGGGCCCGGGCTGCCGCCTCCTCCCCGAAGGCCCCGCAGATCTCGGAGAGCTCCCTCCATGTCGGCCGGCCGTCCCCGGACAGCGCCGCCACGAGCGCGAGCGCGCCAAAGCCGGAGGCTCCCGAGGCCGGCTCGCGCCAGCCCCTGCCGGAGACCTCTATGACCCGTCCCCCCGGAAGTCTCCAGAAGCGGCTGTCAGGTCCTGGGACAGGTCCGGGTCCTGGGGTTCCAAGTCCTGGGACGGGTCCGGGGCCTGGGGTTCCGAATCCTGGGACGGGTCCGGGGCCTGGGGTTCCAAGTCCGGGTCCGAGGGTTCCGAGTCCAGGGACGGGTCCGGGTCTTGGGGTTCCAAGTCCGGGTCCGAGGGTTCCGAGTCCTGGTACGGGGCAGGGTCCTGGGGTTCCAAGTCCAGGTCCGGGGGTTCCGAGTCCTGGGACGGGTCCGGGTCCTGGGGTTCCAAGTCCGGGTCCGAGGGTTCCGAGTCCTGGGACGGGTCCGGGTCCTGGGGTTCCAAGTTCGGGTCCTGGGGTTCCGGGTCCAAGTCCGGGTCCGAGGGTTCCGAGGCCTTGGACGGGGCCGGGGGGTCCAAGTCCGGGGAGGGATCCGAGGCC
>JAISEQ010000171.1 GCA_031264045.1 Deltaproteobacteria bacterium | reverse complement strand
TACTTCTTCGACGTCAACAGGGCCATGAGCCTGTGGCCCGTGACCTTCGGGCTCGCCTGCTGCGCCATCGAGATGATGGCCATGTCCATGGCCCGCTGGGACATCGCCCGCTTCGGCGCCGAGGTTTTCCGCCCCTCGATCCGCCAGTCCGACGTCATGCTCATCACCGGCACCGTGACGAAGAAGATGGCCCCCACGGTGGTGAGGCTCTACGAGCAGATGCCCGCCCCGAAGTGGGTGGTGGCCATCGGGAACTGCGCTATCTCGGGAGGGCCCTTCAACTTCGAGGAGCAGTACGGGGTGGTGATGGGTGTGGACAAGCTGATCCCCGTGGACGTCTACGTGCCGGGCTGCCCCCCGAGGCCCGAGGCGTACCAGGAGGGCATCTTCAAGGTGCAGGAGCTCATCCTCGGGAACCGCTGGTGGCCGAAGGCCGAGGAGATCGTCTCATGAGCACGCCCGAAGCCTGGAGGGACGCCTTCAAGGAGGCGGGCGCCCTGGCCGTGACACGGCCCGACCCCGCCAAATCAGGACTCGCGCTCTCGGCGCACATGCCGGCGGGCTCGCTCGTCGCCGCCGCCGAGAAGCTCAAGGCCGGGGGCTTCTCGCTCCTGTTCATAACGACGGCCGACTTCACCGAGGGCTTCCTCGTGACCTACGTCTTCGACTCGTTCACGGAGCACCTGCGGATGGCCCTCCGCGTGCTCGTTAAGGACAAGTCCTGCCCCGAGGTCCCGAGCCTTGCCCACGTCTACCAGGGGGCCGAGTGGCACGAGCGGGAGTCCTATGACTTCTACGGGGTGATCTTCACCGGTAACCCGAACCTCGTGCCCATCCTGCTCCCCGGAGACGATCCCATCCCGCCCCCCCACCGCAAGGGTCCGGACGTCATAGCCTCCATAAGGAAGCTCGGCTTCCTGGGCGAGGCCGAATGGGCCTCCGACGGCTGGGAGCTCGCTCCCGCCCCTCCCGAGACCAAGCCCGCCGCCGGGGCCAAGCCAGCCGCGGAGAAGCCCGCCGCCGGGGCCAAGCCCGAGGCGAAGCCAGAGACGGAGAAGCCCGCCGCCGGGGCCAAGCCCGAGGCGAAGCCTGAGGCGGAGAAGACCGCCGCCGGGGCAAAGCCTGCCGAGGCCGGAAAGGAGGAGGGGAAGTGAGCAATTTCAGTTTCCTGAACCCCTTCGGGGTCCTGGACGAGCCCGGGACCTACATGGGGGACTTCTACTCCCACAACTTCTCCAAGAAGGCCAAGGAGGGGACCGTCATCCTGAACCTGGGGCCCCAGCACCCCTCCACCCACGGAGTCCTCCGGGTGCTGGTCGAGCTTTACGGCGAGTACGTGATGCGCTCCGAGCCGGTGCTGGGCTACCTGCACCGCTCCCACGAGAAGATGGCGGAGCACAAGACCGCCTACGGCTTCCTGCCGAACATGGGCAGGGTCGACTACCTGAACGCCATCGGCTGGAACTGGGCCTACGCGGCCTCCTGCGAGCAGCTGGCGGGCATCCAGGTGCCGGAGCGGGCCGAGTACCTGAGGGTCATCTCGGCGGAGCTGAACCGCATCTCCTCGCACCTGGTCTGGTGGGGCGCCTTCGTCCTGGATCTGGGCGCCTTCACCCCCATACTGTACGCCTTCGACGATCGCGAGGATCTCTGCGACATTCTCCAGCGGGTGACCGGATCGCGGCTCACCATGAACTACTTCCGCTTCGGGGGCGTTGGCGCGGACGGCGACGAGAGGTTCTTCAGGCTCATCCGCGAGTTCATCCCGAGGATGCGCGAGCGGCTCAAGATGTACAGGGCGCTCGTGACCGACAACGTCATCCTCCGGAGGCGCCTTGAGGGCATCGGTTCCATGGACGCCGACATGTGCCTGCGCTACGGGGCCACCGGTCCGATCCTGAGGGCCGCCGGCGTCCGGCGCGACGTGCGGAAGGCCATCCCCTACGGAATCTACGACCGCTTCGACTACGAGATCCCCGTCGCCGACCGCTGCGACAACTTCGGCCGCTACTGGGTCCGCGTGGAGGAGATCGAGCAGTCGCTGAGGATAGTCGAGCAGGCCGTGGCGCAGATCCCGGAGGGCAAGCACATCGTGGACAAGGCTCCCAAGCCCGCCTGGAAGATCCCGGCCGGCGAGAGCGTCTTCTCCGTGGAGGGCGCGCGGGGCGAGATTTCCGTCCACGTCATCTCCGACGGCGGCAAGAGCCCCTACCGCGTGAAGCTCCGCGCCCCCGGGTTCTCCAACCTGGCCCTCTTCGCCGAGGCGGCCGAGGGCACGCTCCTCGCTGACGCCATAGCGACCCTGGGAAGCCTCGATCTGGTCATCCCCGAGATCGACCGCTAGAACGCCTCCCCCCGGCGCTGGCGGGGATCATCCCACCCGGCGCATCCCTCCGAGACAGGGGACCTTTATGGAACTCTCCAACATAAGCATATCGGGCCTGATCATCCTGGTGATAGCCTGCCTCCTGGTCATCGCTCTCATGGTCGTGAACGCCATCGTCATGGTCTACGCGGAGCGGAAGGGGGCCGGCTTCATACAGCGCCGCCCCGGACCCTACGAGGTGGGGCCGTGGGGGACGCTCCAGCCCGTGGTCGACTCCATGAAGCTTCTGGGCAAGCAGATCTTCGTGCCCTCGAACGTCGACTTCTTCCTCTTCTTCGCGGCGCCCGTCCTGGCCTTCTTCCCGGTGCTCCTGCTCTTTCTCCCCATACCCTTCGGGCCCTTCCTGACGGCGCTGAAGGTGCCGGACGGGATCGTGCTGATCCTGGCCTTCGCCGGCTTCGGCCTCCTGGCGAACCTGCTCGCGGGCTACGCCTCCAACAACAAGTACGGGGTGCTGGGCGCGGGCCGGGCGGTCTCCCAGGGGGTCGCCTACGAGATTCCGATGATCCTGGCGCTCCTGGCGGTCGTGTTCCAGACCGGCTCCATGAACCTCTCGGAGATAGTCGAGGCGCAGGGGAGATGGCCCTGGAGCTGGAACATCCTGTGCCAGCCGCTGGCGTTCTTCATCTACCTCGTGACCCTCGTGGCCGAGACCAACCGCGCCCCCTTCGATCTGCCCGAGGGCGAGTCGGAGCTTACCGCGGGCTTCCACACAGAGTACTCGGGCATGGGCTTCGCCCTGTTCTTCCTGGCCGAGTACGCGAACATGCTCCTGGTGAGCTTCGTGTGCGCCACCTTCTTCCTGGGCGGCTACAAGGGGCCAGTCCTGGACGGCTTCTGGTGGACCTTCATCAAGGCCTACCTCGTCATGATGTTCATCGTGTGGATCCGCTGGACCTTCCCCCGCGTCCGCTTCGACCAGCTCCTGAACATCAACTGGAAATGGCTCCTGCCGCTCAGCATCCTCAACCTGTGGATCACGGCGGTCGTCGTGAACTTCATCGGCAAATGACCGGGTAACGGCCGGGGCCGAACGGCGCCCGGCACTGAAGACCGCTGGCGCGGCGCTCGCGCCTCCATTCCCGCCCCCGCGGCCCGCCGGGGCCCCGCGCGGGAAGACCCCTTCAGAGAAAAGCTTATGATTACCGCCATCTGGGACCAGCTGAAAGGCCTGTACAGCCTCATCGTGGGCATGATCGTCACGGGCCGCTACTTCTTCGCTCCTCAGAAGACCGTCCACTACCCGCGCAAGGTGGTGGATCCCGAGGATCTGGCGGCCTACCGCGGGCCCCTGGAGCTCACGCGGGGCAAGGACGACGAGTCCAGGACCCGCTGCATCTCCTGCCAGATGTGCGCCAAGGGCTGCCCGGGCAACTGCATAAAGGTCGTGAAGGGCACGGAGGGCAAGCTGCCCTCCACCTGGGTCTACGACTTCTCGCTGTGCTGCCTGTGCGGGGCCTGCGTCGAGGTCTGCCCGGCATCCGCCATCGACTTCTCCCACAGGCTCTACCTCGTGGTCACCTCGCGCGAGGAGCTGGTCATGGATCTGCTGGCCGACCTGAAGGAGAGGGTTGCGGCCAACCCGCTCAAGCCCGCGCCGGACGTCCCGGCCGCGGCAGGGCAGAAGGCGGCGGACGCGCCCTCCGCGGGCGCCGCAAAGAATGGGGAGGTCTGATCAATGCAGCAGGCTACCGACTCAATGGTCCAGACTCTGCTCGACTACCTGAAGCAGCCGCTCTCGGCTCTCCAGGAGTGGCTCGCGCCCCTGCTTCCGGGAGACGAGTGGGCGGCGTATCTGGCTTTCGCCCTCTACGTGCTCATCATAGTCGGGGGGGGCCTCGGGGCGATCCTCTCCAGGAACCTCATCCGCGCCATGCTCGGGCTGGTCATGACCTTCCTGGGAGTGGCGGGCATGTACCTGCTCCTGGCAAGCCCGTTCCTGGCCTTCATGCAGCTCCTCATCTACGTGGGCGCGGTCTGCGTTCTCATCTTCTTCGCCGTGATGCTCACGCACAACACCGACGGGGGAGAGGAGTCCAGGCTGCCCAGCGTCGCGTCCGTCGCCTACGGGCTCCTGGCCCTCCTCGCCCCGCTGGCCGTGTTCGGGCCCTTCATCGTCATGTACGCGGGGCGCGTCCCGGTAGCGACGCCGGAGGTGGAGGGCACCGACAAGCTGGGGGCGGGACTTCTGAGCTCGTACGTGCTCCCCTTCGAGCTCATCTCCATAATCCTTCTCGTGGCCATGGCCGGAGCCGTCTACCTGGCCTTCAGAGGCTACAACCCGAAAAGCGACGGGCTAAACCAATGACTACGCTCACCTACTTCCTTCTGGCCTCCCTCCTCCTCCTGGCGATGGGCCTGGCGGGCCTCATCACCCGGAGGACCCTGGTGGGCATGCTCATATCCGTGGAGCTCATGCTGAACGGCGCCGGGCTCTCCATCGTCGCGGCCTACAAGTCGATAGCGGCCGCGGACGGGGTGCTGGGCCAGCTCGCGGCCCTCTTCGTCATGGGCCTGGCGGCGGCCGAGGCGACCCTGGTGCTGGCCATGATCCTGGTGGTGCAGCGCCGCTTCGGGAAGGTCACCTCCCAAGACATCTCCATCCTGAGGTAGAGGGCCATGGTCATCGAAACAAGCAAACTACTCATACCGCTCCTGGCCACTCTAGTCGCGCCCTTCCTCATCATCGCCCTTGGCGCGAACCAGAACAGGAGGGAGGCGGTCTCCTTCGCGGCGGCGGCCGTCACGGCGCTCACCGTCCTGAGCTTCGCGCCGCAGGTGCTGGCGGGCCAGATCCTCCACTACAGGCTCTTCACCCTGCTTCCCGGCGTGACCATAAGCTTCATGATGGACGGGCTGAGCTTCCTTTTCGCCTTCATCGCCCCGTTCCTCTGGATCTTCGCCACCAGCTACAACATCGGCTACATGAGGAGCCTGAAGGAGCACGCGCAGACCAGGTACTACGCCTGCTTCGCCGTGGCCATCTTCGGGGCCGTGGGGGTGGCGACCGCCGCGAACGTGGTGACGCTGTACCTTTTCTACGAGATCATCTCCGTGTTCACCTACCCCCTCGTCTTCCACCACCAGGACGAGGAGGGCTTCATGGGGGGGCGCAAGTACCTGGTCTACCTGGTCGGAACCTCCAAGCTCTTCCTTCTGCCCGCCATGGTCCTCACCTACGTGCTGGCGGGCACCCTCGAGTTCCCCATAGGGGACGCCGTGCACGGCATCTTCCCTGCCGACGTCGTGGCGGACCATCCGCACCTGGTGCAGCTCACCTACGTGCTCTTCATAGCGGGCCTGGCCAAGGCCGCGCTCATGCCCTTCCACAACTGGCTACCCTCGGCCATGGTCGCGCCCACCCCGGTGTCCGCGCTTCTCCACGCGGTGGCCGTCGTGAAGGCAGGCGTCTACTCGGTGTCCAGGATCATCCTCTCCGGCTTCGGCACGGAGCCCATGGCCCAGCTGGGGCTCTCGCTCCCCACCGCGTACCTCGCAGCCTTCACCATCGTGATGGCCTCATTCATAGCCCTGACCAAGGACGACATAAAGGCGCGGCTGGCGTACTCCACGGTGAGCCAGCTCTCCTACGTGATAATCGGCGTGGCCCTGGTGGCCCCGGAGGCGATACAGGGCGGGCTGATGCACATCGGCCACCACGCGTTCTCCAAGATCACCCTCTTCTTCGGGGCGGGTGCCATCTACGTCGCGAGCCACCTGAAGTCGATAGCCAAGATGAACGGCCTCGGACGCCGCATGCCCTGGACCTTCGGGGCCTTCGGGATAGCGTCCCTGTCCATGATAGGCATGCCCCCGGTCTGCGGGTTCGTCTCCAAATGGTATCTGGTCAACGGGGCGCTTGATCAGGGGCAGCTCATCCTGCTGGTGGCGCTGCTCCTTTCCACGGCCCTCAACGCCGGCTACTTCGTGCCCATCTTCTACCGGGCATTCTTCATGGCCCCGGATCCGGACGCGGACATGGAGCAGTACCACGAGGCGCCGCTCTCGATGGTGGTGCCCCTGGTCTTCACCAGCGTGGTCTCGGTGGTGCTCGGCTTCTTCCCCGGAATTTTCCTGAACTTCATCAAAACCTTCGGCCATTTCAACTAGGAGTCATCATGCCGGACAATCAGGAACAGGCGGGGGCCCTCGGGAGGTTCCTCGCCGCCCAGCTGACCCCGGAGAGGATCCGGACCTGGCGCATAATTTTCTTTCTGGCGCTCGCGGTGATTGCCCTGCTGAACCTGGTCATTACCAACCACGAGCCCCATTTCGGCCTGGACCGCTACCCCTTCTTCTGGCCCGTGTTCGGGCTGGTCGTCGGCACCGTCATGGTTTTCCTGGTGAAGAAGATCGTGCAGCCGCTCATCGGGAGGCCGGAGGACCATTATGGTGACATCTAGCTTCTACCACCCCTCCATAGCCTTTCTGATGACGGCCGCGGTGCTCCCCCTCCTTCCGGGGAACCGCCGCTGGAAGTGGCTCCTCCTTATCGCCCCCCTGGCCGCGATCTACGGGGCGTTCACGAACCAGCCCGGCGACTTCCTGACGCTCACCTGGCTGGGCCAGACCCTTAAGTTCGGGCACGTGGACAGGCTGTCGCTCATCTTCGCCCAGGTCTTCGCGGTGATGAGCCTCGCGGGCATCCTGTACTCCCTGCACGTCGACGACCGCGGCCAGCACATAGCGGCCGTGCTCTACGTGGCCGGCGGCTTCGGATGCGTGTTCGCGGGCGACTACCTGACCCTGTTCGTGTTCTGGGAGCTCATGAGCGTGGGCTCGACCTTCCTCGTGATGCTGAACCGCACCCGCGAGTCCGTCCTGGCGAGCTTCCGCTACTTCCTCTACCACACGGTGGGCGGGCTCTTCCTCCTGGGCGGGCTCCTGCTGAGGTACAAGGCGACCGGCACCTTCGACTTCACGGCCATCAGCCCCGCGGCGGCCCAGCCCTACGACTTCCTCATCCTGGCCGGCTTCTGCGTGAACGCGGCCGTGGTCCCGCTGCATGCCTGGCTCCCCGACGCCTACCCCCGGGGCACCGTGACCGGCTCCGTCTTCATGTGCGCCTTCACGACCAAGACGGCGGTCTACGTTCTGGCCAGGGCGTTCCAGGGCTGGGAGATCCTGGCCATAGCGGGGACGGTCATGGCGGTGTACGGCGTCCTCTACGCCTCCATGGAGAACAACGCCCGCAGGATACTCAGCTACCACATAGTTTCCCAGGTGGGATACATGGTGGCGGGCATAGGCGTCGGGACGGCGATAGCCGTTAACGGGGCCTCGGCCCACGCCTACGCCCACATCCTCTACAAGGGCCTCCTCTTCATGGGCGCGGGCGCCGTCCTCTACGCCGCCGGCACCCAGAAGCTCGACGAGCTGGGAGGCCTCGCCGCGAGGCTTCCCTGGGTGATGGTCTGCTACATGGTGGCGGCCCTGTCCATCTCCGGCATGCCGCTCTTCAACGGCTTCGTGTCGAAGAACATGACCATCTTCGGCGCCGCCGAGGCCCACCAGACCTTCGTGGCCATGGGCCTCGAGATAGCCGCCGTGGGCACGTTCGTGTCGGTGGGCCTGAAGCTCCCCTACTTCGCGTTCTGGGGGGGGAAGCGGACCGACTGGAAGAGGGAGCTGAAACCCATCCCCCGCAACATGTACTTCGGCATGGGTCTCCTCTCGGTCCTCTGCATCGCCCAGGGCGTCTACCCGGCGCTCCTGTACAACTACCTCCCCTTCCCAGAGGCCGTCCACGAGTACGCGCCCTGGACCGCCTGGCACGTGCTCCAGGCCTGCATGATCCTGGGCTTCTCTGGTCTCGCCTTCTACGCGATGCGCAGGGTGATCACGCCGCACAAGGCCCTGAACCTCGACTTCGACTGGTTCTACCGCCTGGTGGGAAAGGCCCTGTACCTCATCGTCTCCCGCCCGGCCGCCTGGTTCGACGGAGTCTGGACCGACGTCTGGAACGTCCTCGGCCTCAGGGGGCTCATGGGCAGCGCCTTCGGTTCCACCGTCTTCGACAGGCACGTGATAGACGGCATCGTGGACAACACCGCCTACGGGACCCGCGGCGCGGGGAGGGTGGGCGCCCTCCCCCAGAACGGCAGGCTCCAGTACTACCTGGGCCTCATGACCGTGCTCGCCCTGGGGATATTCGCCCTGTACTTCTACGGGGTGCTCTGATCACCTCCGGGCCCACGGGCCCCCCTCCCGGTCCCGGCGGACCCCCCGACGCCTGAAGCCCCGGGGACGGAAGAACCCGGGGCGCCCCGCGCCCCGGAAGCCCCGCCCCGGACAGCACCGCCGGAACCGGCCACGCCGGCCCGGACGGCACGGGCCGTCCGGAGGAGGCCGGCCCCCCGTGGGGCCTCCCTCACCGATCCAACACCACACGCTTCAGCTGGAAAACCATATGCCTGGCACAAGCACCTACCCGGTCCTCACGGTCCTAACATTCTGGCCCCTGGTCGCCGCCTTCGTGGTGGGCTTCCTGCCGAAGGACTCGCAGGTGAGGATAGCCACCCTGGTCGCCTCCCTGATAGAGATTGTCCTGGCCTATCCGCTCCTGGCCTTCAAGAACGTTCCGGGCTTCCAGTTCCTGGAGAGCGTTCCCTGGGCCCCGGACTGGGGGCTCACGTACATGATGGGCGTGGACGGCATCAGCATCTTGATGATCTGGCTCTCCGTCTTCACCCTGCCCGTCTGCGTTCTCTGCTCCTGGACCTACATAGGGAAGAGGATAAAGGAGTTCCACGTCTGCCTGCTTCTGATGACCACGGCGTGCGTGGGGGTCTTCGCGGCCCTGGACATGGTGCTCTTCTACGTGTTCTGGGAAGCGCTCCTGATCCCCATGTACCTCATGATAGCCATCTGGGGGGGCGACGAGAAGCGCTACGCGTCCATCAAGTTCTTCCTGTACACGCTGGCCGGCTCCACGGTGCTCCTGGTCGCCATAGTGGCTCTTAGGATCCAGGGCGGGACCTTCTCCATACCCGAGCTCATGAAGGCGGACTTCAGCTTCCGCTTCCAGTACTGGGTCTTCCTGGCGTTCTTCCTGGCCTTCGCCATCAAGGTCCCGATGTTCCCGTTCCACACCTGGCTTCCCGCCGCGCACGTGCAGGCGCCCTCGGCCGGGTCCGTCATCCTGGCCGCCGTGCTCCTGAAGATGGGGACCTACGGCTTCCTGCGCTTCTCGCTCCCCATGACGCCTTCCGCGAGCGAGCATTTCGCGCCTCTCATGATAGCGATTTCGATAGCCTCCATACTCTACGGGGGCCTGGTCGCGCTGGGGCAGACGGACATCAAGAAGCTCATCGCGTACTCGTCCGTCGCCCACATGGGATTCGTGACCCTGGGCATCTTCCTCTTCTCCAAGGAGGGGGTCCAGGGGGCAATCTTCCAGATGCTGAACCACGGCATCATCACCGGCGCGCTCTTCTGCATGGTGGGCGCGGTCTACGAGCGGAGCCACAGCAGGGACATCTCGAGGAACCTGGGCCTGGGCAGGTTCCTCCCGTTCTTCATGCTGTTCTGGGGCCTCTTCGGATTCGCCTCCTTCGGCTTCCCCGGCACCAACGGCTTCGTGGGCGAGCTCCTGATTCTCGCCGCCGCCTTCAAGTACAAGACCGTGATAGGCATCCTCTGCATACCGGGAGCGCTCCTCGCCGCCGCGTACATCTTCAAGGTGACCCTCAGGATGGCCTGGGGCGAGCCCACCTCGGTCACCGGCCCCGCCTGGTACGACCTGAACAGGAAGGAGTGGATCTATCTCCTGGGCCCGGCCGTCCTGGTCATCTACCTGGGGCTCGCCCCCACGGGACTCCTGAACGTCATCACCCCCGCCATCGAGGACAACCTGGCAAGCTTCGACGCCAGGAAGGGGCTCGTGGGCGACGGCCAGGCGGCCTCGGCCGCGTCCAGGCCGGCCCCACCCGCGTACGGGGTTTCCGAAGCCGCGGTTCCCGCGTCGCCGGTTCCCGGAGTTCCGGCTCCAGCGCCCGGGGATCCCGCCTACGGCCCGGCGGACGGGCCCGGCGACCCGGACCCGGGGGCGCCGTCCGGCTCCGAGGCCGCTCCGGGCGCCGATCGTCCGGAGGACGCCGGCGCGATGGACGGGGGCCCCGACACGGCGGGACTGAATCCCGCCAGCTATCCCGGAGCGGACGCTCCGGGGCTTTCCCTGAGCGCCGCGAGGGGGGTCGACTACAATGGCTGAACTCAACTTCAGTATCTCCTACGTCTGGCCGGAGGCCCTGTTCTCCGTCCTGGTGCTCACCCTCAGCGCGCCGGCCCTCCGGGAGAAGAGGATCCCGGCAATGGCCGGGAACGCCTCCATGGCGGTCTGCCCGATCCTGGGGCTTCTGGCCGCGGCGTCCGCCTGCTGCACCTTCCATACGGAGACGTACACGTTCTTCGGGAGCTACCGGGTCGACGGGCTCTCGCAGTTCTTCAAGATTCTCATCGGCGTCGGGTTCGCCTTCGCGGCCGTCAACGCCATGCGCCAGCCCACGCTCCGCACCGAGAAGAGGGTGGACTACTTCCTCTTCCTTGCCATGAGCGCCTGGGGGCTCACGCTCCTGTCGTCGGCCGCCGAGCTGGTCACGATCTACCTCGCCCTCGAGCTCTCGTCCTATTCCCTGTACATCCTGATTCCAGTGAGGAGCCGCTCCAGGGAGGCCTCGGAGGCGGGGCTGAAGTACATCCTCTTCGGGGCGGCGGCGACGGCCATCGCCCTCTACGGGCTCTCCTGGATCGTGGTCGACCAGCAGACCACCTACATAAGCGCCCTCGCCGCAAAGTCCTGGTCCCTGGCCGAGTCCCCGCTGGCCGTGATGGGCCTGGCCTGCTTCCTGGGCGGCCTCTTCTTCAAGCTGGCCCTTTTCCCCTTCCACTTCTGGTGCCCGGACGTCTACCAGGGGGCCTCCAACGAGACCGCCGCCTTCGCGGCGACGCTCCCGAAGCTCGGGGCCATCATAGTCCTCATCAGGCTCTGCGCCATGCTGAAGCCGGAGCTCGAGGTCACCGGCATCCTCGCCCTCCTCGCCGCGGCGTCGGTGACCTACGGCAACCTCTGCGCCCTCGCCCAGAAGGACCTGAAGCGCATGCTGGGCTTCTCGTCCGTGGCGCATGCGGGCTACATCATCTGCGGGCTGGTGGCGGGCACCGCCGAGGGCCTGGCCGCGGCGGCCTTCTACGCCATGGCCTACCTGTTCATGAACCTCCTGTGCTTCTGGGTCATAGCCCGCGTGGCCCAGGACGGACGCAACCTGACCTACGACGACCTGAACGGCCTCTCCGCCCGCTCCCCCGTCCTGGCCCTGTGCCTGGCGGCCGCCGCGTTCTCGCTCGTCTCGCTCCCGCCCACGGTGGGCTTCATCGGCAAGCTCTGGCTCATCACCGCCCTGTGGGGCCACGGCTACGACTGGCTGGTCATAGTCGTCTGCGTGAACAGCGCGATAGCCATCTTCTACTACCTGTCGCTCGTGAGGCACGCCTACACCGAGGACCCGCAGGGCGCGGTCCCCGAAGGTTCGCCTGCGGGCACCCTGCCCGGACCCATAGCCCTTGCCGACAACGGGGCGGTGAGCCAGCTGGGCGCGGTGGCCCTGGGAGTGCT
The DNA here is from genome assembly GCA_031264045.1 of Deltaproteobacteria bacterium. Classification (GTDB taxonomy): domain Bacteria; phylum Desulfobacterota; class Desulfarculia; order Adiutricales; family Adiutricaceae; genus JAIRZX01. Next base: position 2,231 of record JAISEQ010000171.1, on the reverse strand, counting down.
GGTGGTGGTCCTGGGCATTCTGCCGGGACCGGTCTACAGCGCCGTGCTCGCGGCGTCCAGGACGCTCCTGCAGCTGCAGTAGCCTGAAATCCGGAAACTTCCCGGCCCGGCGGCCAGGAGGCTGTGTTCGTGAGAGGGGGAGGCCCTGCGGCCTCCCCCTTTCCGCGTCCTGGGTCCGGGTTCCACGGGTGCCCGTGTCCCCGGACGTCCGGAACCGCGGTTACGTCATGCGGAGGCATGGCCTGGGAAATGCGGCGCCTCTTTCGGACGTGCCGGGACATGGAAGGGGGAGCCGGCGGGAGGCCGGGAAAGACGCGGAGGGGGAGGCAGGGGATTATAGGGGATAGGGGAGCCGGGAGATAGCCGGGAACGGAGCGGAGGGAGAGGCAGGGGATAGGGGAGCCGGGAGAGAGCCGGGAACGGAGCGGAGGCGGGGGACGGGGAGGCGGGATCACGATCGTCTTGCGGAGGCGGATTCCGGCGGTCCCCGCCGGCGCGTCGTGCCGTCCGGCCCGGCGTCATGGACCGGGACGCCGGGGGATCGGGCGGCCCTGCGGCTTACCCTCCCGGGCCTTGCCTGTCCAGCGGTCCCGTGCCTATAATGCGAGCAGTTCCCCTCGCTTTCGGAGACGGGGCGTGAATTATTTTTGAATTTTTTCGAAAACCGCTTGACTTGGAGTCAGCTCCAGGGATTAGACTCTGAAAGTCACCAGAACATGGCCGTCCGCACCGGATGCGGAGACCCGCCAGGGACCCGGGCAGGCGTCCGGATCCGGTACCGGGGCGGCTCTGGGGACGGCGGCTTTCCCTAGGCCGGCTTCCGCGGCCGCAGGAGGGCAAGGAGGCGACATGAAAGGAACCTCTGCAGGGCGCTTCGGCGCCAGCCGCGCAAAGGACGCGGACGGCGGCGGGCGCCGATTTCCGGCGGGGGGCATCCTCATCCCCTTTTTCTCCCGCAGCGGGCGGACCAGGATGGTGGCGGGCGTGATCCACGAGCTTACGGGCGGCTCGCTCTGCGAGATACGGGGAGAGAAGTCCTACCCGAGCGACTACTACGAGACGACCGCCGTCGCCCGCAGGGAGAAGGAGACCGGGGCCAGGCCACCCGTCTCCGGCGCTCTGCCGGACCTCTCCGGGATCGGAACCGTCTTTCTCGGCTACCCCAACTGGTGGTACGACATGCCCATGGTGGTCTACTCCTTCGTGGAAGCCCTGGACTTCTCCGGCAGGACTGTGGCTCCGTTCTGCACGTCCGCCGGGAGCGGGCTCTCCGCCACCGTGGAGACCATCACGAGGATGATTCCCGGGGCGACGGTCCTGGAGGGCCTGGCGCTCACGGACCGCGAGGTGAACGGCGCGTCCGTCGCGGTGACCGAGTGGCTCTCCAGGCTCGGGTTCGCGAGGAGGGACTAGGACGGCGGACCGCCCGCAGCGGGGGCCGCGCCGTTCCCGGAGCCTTCCACCGCGCCGGGCCCCGGCTCGGCCGGAGCCGGGACGTCGGCCGGGACGTCCTGTCTCCCCGTCAGTTTTCTTTCGGATCCCGCGTCCGCCGCGGCTGCCGGTGGGGCGGCGGCGACCGGTTCAACCCAGCGGCGGGGACGCGGGGACATAGTACGGGGGCCTTACGGCCACGGGAACGGGCCTGCCGCCCGACGGGGACACGGAAGGCGACCGGGGCGGTAACGGCGCACTGATCCTCAAGGCGCGGGGGACGCGCCTGTCAGGATGCCGGGACGGACCGGATGCCGGGACGGAACCGGGAGGATTTCCCCGGCGGCCGCGCGATGATCATTCCGCAATCCCTTCAGGCCGCATTCCGTTCAGGACCGCCTGTTTTCCGGAGCTGGGAAAACATCTTGTCCTTCGCTTCCGGATCTTTAGATAAGACGCTGGAGTTTTGCGGCTGGGAACAGCGGCAGGGACGAGCGGCCGCGGCGGCATTGGCGTGTCATGATCCGGTTACGGCATCGGCGTCATAACTATCTTGCGCGAGGAATCCCCCGGAGCTTGCTCCGGGGAGGAATCGCGCCCTCCTTCCCCGGATCTCACGGCGGCGGGGCGCGGGCGGCGGGAGGAATTGCCGTCTTATCTGGTTTTGCGGTATGATGATTATACGGCAAACAAGGCATTCGTATTCCGGATCTGTCCGAACAGGGAGCGGGAAGTCCTGATGGACAGGACTTTCGGCTGCCGTCGGTTCGTCTGGAACCGCATGCTGACGGACAGGAAGA